>JAEUUM010000536.1 GCA_016787375.1 Saprospiraceae bacterium | reverse complement strand
GAGCTTTAATTAGACAATATTTTTTGGGGCTTCAAGTGTAACTATTCTTCTTTCCATTTAATGTTGCAGCCTGCACTTGGGAATTGTTGAGTACTTATCTCCTTTCCATTCAATAAGTTGTCAAGTGCATTTCTAAGGTCAACTCCGGTAACAGGTACACCGGAATTCGGTCTGGATGAATCAAGCCTCCCTCTGTACACCAATTTTAAATCATGATCGAATAAATAAATGTCAGGTGTACAAGCTGCGTCATAAGATTTGGCCACTTCTTGGCTCTCATCATACAGATAAGGGAAGGGGTATGCAAAGCTTTTTGCATGTTCTTTCATTTTTTCAGGACCATCTGCGGGGTACTTTACGGCGTCATTGGAGCTAATTGCTACAAATCCAACATCGTGTATTTTGTAATCATTAGCAAGCCTTACCAACTCTTCATTTACGTGAATTACGTATGGGCAATGGTTACAAATAAACAAAATTACTGTAGCATTTTTACCCTTAATCTGCCCAAGAGATAAGTTTTGGTCTGAAATGGTATCAGGAAGAGTGAAATCAGGCGCTTTTGTGCCGAGTGGCATCATGTTAGATTCTTTGTAAGCCATAATGTTTAAAGGCAATATTTATTGATTCCTAAAATATAGTTTGATACGATTTTTATTTCCGATGCAGTTTCGCACCCGTCAAAATCTTGAAAATCAATATCTTGTAAGATTTTTGACGCATTTTCTGTAAATACCCTGGAAGTAGGCTGGTAAGACCAGTGCCACTTTTCTTCGTTATATCCGGTTCGCTCACCTTCTTTTAAGGACGTGTAGGTTTGACAAAAACCATATAAATGGGCATTTTTTAATAACCATTCGTAAATACGTTTACCACTCTTGGTCAGGAAAAAATTGTTTTCGAGATTGCAAAGGTCGATGTCGGTGCCCCAGTGATGCCTTGAAGCTCCCGGCATGGCGGAGTATTTGAGGATTTTTTTTGCTTTGGAGAGATTGGAAGTTGGGTGTTTTTTAGAGCTGTCTGCGTTTTTGAGCGCCTCCCATTTACGATCCCATATTGATTTTTGATATTCAAAATTACGGGTTGCAGATACAATGGTTAAGTAAACGTTGTCCTTTTTAGCAGCCTCGTACATTTGTTTAAATGCTTCAAGTACCTCCTTTCTCAAATAAATGTTTTGCAATTGGGTGTATTGTGCCGGAATTTTGACAAAATCAGGGTGTTTTGAAGGATCAAATTTACCCATGAGATAGTCTTTATCAGACAACATTTTATGAGAATTTGAATCTTGTTCTTTCATTTTAAATGTTGTTAACAACAAACCCATTAATATCCATAAATACTGCATCCTGTGGTAAAATTTGAAATAACCATTATTTGGTATTAAATGTGTTCATGGTATTTCCCAATCCTATTGTGCCAAAACTCAACACACATTCTGCAGCTCTCTCTATGTACTCAGGAAGTTTACTGACCTCATCTCTATCCCATTCTCCCAACACATAGTTTGCTTGTTGACCTTTATGAAAATCGCTGCCAATACCACACCTCAGTCGAGCATAATTGTTGTTACCCAATAATTGGTCGATACTTTTCAGGCCATTATGACCGCCATCTGAGCCTTTCCCTCTTAGTCTTAGTTTTCCAAAATCTATGGCTATGTCATCCAAAACAACGAGGAGGTTTTCCTGAGGAACAGATTTTTTCTGTAGCCAATACCTTACAGCTTTTCCACTAAGGTTCATATATGTAGTGGGTTTTATCAGGACAAAGGTTCTGCTTTTCCATTTAAGTTCAGTGATGTAAGCAAGGTTGTCATCTTCAAATTTTACACTAAATTTTTCTGCAAGTTTTTCTACAACTTTGAATCCAATGTTGTGTCTGGTGTTTTCGTAGTCTCTTCCCGGATTTCCCAAACCTGCTATCAGGTATTTCATAAATCAATTTGATTTTAAGGGCAAAAATATCAGAATAAAAAGAATAATGTGCAAGAAGATCTGAAAATTGAAGTCGTAAGCCAATTTTCAAAAATAAAAAGAGCCTTTCATGTGAAAAGCTCCTTACATTTTACCTTATCCTGCTGAAAATTCAACAGGATTAACCTACCTAGCGTTGCAAAGATAATATTTTTTTAGCAGAATGCGAAACATTTATATAAATTTTTACGTGGCCAATTTTTTGTTAAAATAGTTTTGAAGGGGCTTTTGCAAGGATTTATAATTGGTACCTTTGATATAGATTATGAAGGTTTACACTAATGACATTTTCAGTTTTTTAAGAAAACTAACTTTTAGAAAGGTTTTTAATGCTTTCCTCGTTTTGTGTTCTTACTATATTACAATGTGGTTAAAAAGGCCGGTGCAGTGGGGTGTACCTTTCACGGTTAGTATCGAGCCCACGACAGCGTGTAATCTCAGATGCCCGGAATGCCCAAGTGGATTGCGCGCATTTACAAGAGATACAGGAAACCTGAAAGAAGATTTTTTTAAGAAGATGTTATCCGAACTTGGAGATAAATTAATGTATCTGATATTTTATTTTCAAGGGGAACCTTTCATAAATCCGAATTTCTTAAAAATGGTATCTTATGCAAATAAGAAAGGTATTTATACAATAACCTCCACCAATGGCCATTTTTTAAATGACACCAATGCAAAGGAGACAATTGAGTCAGGACTTGACAGAATCATCATTTCAGTTGATGGCACAACGCAAGAGGTTTATGAGTCTTACAGAAAGGAGGGTGATCTTGAAAAGGTTATTGAAGGAACAAGGAATCTAGTAAAATGGAAGAAAAAGCTACATTCAACAACACCTCATATTATATTTCAGTTTTTAGTGGTAAAGCCCAACGAGCACCAAATACCTGATATTTACAGACTTGGTGCCGAAATAGGGGTGGATGAGGTAAAATTGAAAACCGCTCAGGTTTACAACTATGAAAAAGGGAATGAACTGATTCCGACAATCAACAAATATTCAAGATATATTCTTCAAAAGGATGGTACTTATAAGCTAAAAAATGCACTTGTCAATCATTGCTGGAAACTTTGGCATGCATGTGTAATTACATGGGACGGTATTGTCGTGCCTTGTTGTTTTGATAAAGACGCAATTCACAAAATGGGTAACTTAAATCAACAAAATTTTAGAGAAATTTGGAAAGGTCAACAATACAATGTTTTCCGAAAATCATTGTTAAAAGGCCGAGCTAAGGTTGACATCTGTTCGAATTGCTCTGAAGGTTGTAAGGTGTGGTCTTAACAATTTATGTAAAATTAATCACATCACAAGCTTCCGTAATCTTTACCCAACTAACAAGCAATATAATACGTATAATGTTGATTTATAATTTAAAATTGTACTTTGATTAATTTTTATATTGAAGGATAATGTTTAATTTGTGAAAAAAATATTTTAACTTTGTATTAAATCTAAGATTGGTTTTAACTACTAATTTTTTAGGTTTATCGAGTTTACAATCCATCATCAACATATTGAACCGTCTATAACCAGAAAGTAATAATCAGGTATAAAATTA
>JAEUUM010000502.1 GCA_016787375.1 Saprospiraceae bacterium | reverse complement strand
TTCCGCTGCAGTTAAGCAAAAAGATAAATTAACAGATAAAAATTTAAGAAAGATCTTATGGAATTCTCTAATTGTTTGCGTCTTTATAGTACAAATCGTGTCCTAGGCAAACATAATAATTATGAAAATCATGCATCTTTGTGATACTAAATCCATCAATTTGACAGAAATCAATAAGTCACCGGAATTTTACCATCAAAAGAATTTTGGTTATAAAACTTTCAAAAATACTCAAAAAGAAATAATCGAAAACGTTCTGGCAGGAAATGACAGTGTTGTACTGATGCCTACAGGAGGAGGAAAATCTATGTGTTTTCAACTACCTGCGTGTATGATGAACGGACTCACTATTGTAATTTCTCCTCTGATATCTCTAATGAAAGATCAAGTTGAAGCTCTAAAAACTAACGGCATAGAAGCTGAGTTTCTGAATTCAAGTTTATCGGCAGAGGCTGAAATGCAGATAAACCAAAAACTGAGTCAAAATAAGATCAAACTTCTTTATATTTCTCCTGAAAGATTGTTTTCATCAAAGTTGATTGATCAACTGCATCTTTACAACGTTTCGCTTATCGCCATTGACGAAGCCCACTGTATTACAGGTTGGGGGCATGACTTCAGGCCGGAATATTCTCAACTTAATGTACTCAAACAAAATTATCCAAATATCCCTGTTATTGCATTGACTGCAACTGCAGACAGGGCTGTAAGAGAAGATATAGTTGAAGTTTTGGGTTTAAAAAACGCATCAACATTTATAAGTTCATTTGACAGGCCAAATCTTTCACTTACCGTCTTACCGGCTCAACAACGTCTGAAAAAAATAATAGAAATAATCAGCAAATACCCTGACCAAAGCGGAATCATCTACTGCTCAAGCAGGAAACAAACAGAGACTGTAGCAACAAAGCTCAATGAGGCCGGATTTGACACCGCATGTTATCATGCAGGTTTAGACCAACTGGTCAGAAACAAGGTTCAAGAGGATTTTATCAATGGTCAGGTAAAAATAATTTGTGCAACTCTTGCTTTTGGAATGGGGATAGATAAATCAGACGTAAGGTTTGTACTTCATTATAATTTACCTAAAAATCTGGAAGGATACTACCAGGAAATTGGTAGGGCTGGCAGAGATGGTTTGCCAGCAGAGACAGTCTTGTTTTATGGATATGGTGACGTGGCTACCCAAATGTATTTCATTGACCAAATAAGTGATTTGCATTACAGAAAAATTCAAGAAGATAAATTGCGTAGAATTCAAGAATACGCAGAGGCACAGATTTGTAGAAGAAAAGTACTTTTGGCGTACTTTAGCGAACATGCACCAAATGATTGTGGAAATTGTGATGTTTGTCAAAATCCTCCAAAATATGCTGTCGGCACCACAGAAGCAAAAATGGCATTATCTGCAATTGCACGCACCAATGAAGATGCAGGAATGACTACAATCATCGATATTCTTAGAGGAAATGCAGTAGCAGGAGTGATTGAACACGGTTTTGATAAAATTAAAACCTTTGGAGTTGGTCGTAATATCTCTGCATCGAATTGGGCAATGTATCTCCAACAATTTATTCAACAAGGAATTATAGAAATTGACTACAGACACAGAAATAAATTAAAATTAAATGCAGCTTCTGTGAAAGTCCTGACCGGACAGTTTGAGGTACAACTTGTGAGTTTTGAAACAATCAAAAAGCGAAACGAGGCACTTAAGCAAAAACGTAAAGAGAAAGTCTTGTTTACAGATCCGGATGACGAATTGTTTGAAAAACTCCGCATACTTAGAAAAACACTCGCAGAAAAAGCAGGAAAACCACCGTTTACGGTATTCAGTGATGTGACTTTAAAACAAATGGCTGAGGCTAAACCTACAAATATTTTGAGCTTATTGGATGTTTCAGGGGTAGGTGAGCATAAAGCGAAAATATATGGTGAGGTGTTTTTAAATGAGATTGCAGCTTTTCAACTTAAAAGAAACAAGAAACCCAGCAAACCGGGAGACACCCACCAAGTTACTTTGGCACTATACAGGCAAAATAAGCCCGTTTCTGAGATTGCCAAAGAGCGTCAACTTTCGGAGGGCACCATTTACAGCCATCTATTGGATATTTTTACAAATGAACATGAAGCGATTGATGTATTTTCCTTTGTTTCACCATCAGAAATGGAGAAAATTAGAGAAGCACGAATTACGCTACAGCAAACGGTTCAGTTGAAACCATATTATGAATTTTTCAATGGAGAGATTGACTACAATAAGCTGCGTTTCGCTCTCGTCTATTTGGACAGAGAAAAACAAGAAACAATAACTATTTGATTTCTGCGTATAGTATCACTTTACTTGATTAATTTTAGGTCATAAAAAATATTAGCAGAATGCAGTCTATTAGTATATTCGAAATGATTAAAATCGGTATTGGACCTTCATCTTCGCATACTATGGGCCCATGGCGAGCGTCAGAAATGTTCTTGGCTGAATTAAAGGAAGACATTGAAAAGGTTGTTTGTATTTATGTTCACTTATATGGTTCACTTGCTAAAACAGGGGTTGGGCACGGAACAGACATTGCTATTTTGCTTGGGCTAACCGGGGCTGATTTTACAAAAATTGACACAAAAAAGGTGTTACCGGTTTTCAATGAGATAAGAAAAGATAGGATGTTATACCTTAATGGCAAGCATTACATTCCGTTTGTATATGAAGAGCATCTGATTTTTGATTTTGAACACTCATTACCGTATCATCCTAACGGCATGACATTTATTGCAATCCTCGAGGATGGAAATCAATTAGAAAGAAGTTATTACTCCGTGGGAGGAGGATTCGTTGCAACAGAATATTCAAATACGGTGAATCTTCACGCAATAACAACACCTTATCCTTGTCATAAAGCGGCCTCAATTTCTGAGTATTGTGCTGATTTGAAATTGAGGGTTTCTGATCTTGTTTACCTGAATGAACAGGCTTGGCGGCAGAAAGATGAAATTGATGGTGATGCATTAAAAATATGGCATGAGATTAAAGAGTGTATATACAGAGGTGTATATACTGAAGGAATCTTACCCGGTGGATTAGACGTGAAAAGACGTGCACCGGATATGAATCAAAAATTACTCGGTCATCATGTCAAACCCAAAACTTCAGATGCATGGATTGATCTAGTAAAATCATGTCAACCTACTTTCAACAACATTAACAAATGGGTTTCTTGTTTTGCATTGGCTGTAAACGAAGAAAATGCAGCATTTGGAAGGATAATAACTGCACCAACGAATGGGGCTAGTGGCGTTCTGCCGGCGGTGTTGATGTATTCATGGTGCTTTATACCCGGGTTTGATGAGGAGCAGGTAATCCGTTTTATTTTAACAGCCGGAGAAATTGGTACGATTTTCAAAAAAAACGCCACAATATCAGCTGCAATGGGTGGTTGTCAGGCCGAAATTGGAGTATCATCGGCAATGTCTGCAGCTGGCCTTACCGAGTGCTTGGGGGGAAACCCCGATCAGGTGTTAATGGCAGCTGAAATTGCAATGGAACATCATCTTGGCATGACCTGTGATCCTGTTGCTGGTTTGGTGCAAATTCCGTGTATTGAACGTAATTCAATGGGCGCAATAAAGGCAATTACCGCATCCAATATCGCTTTAGATGGAGACCCAAGTTATGCAAGGGTTACACTTGATGATGTCATAAAGACCATGTGGGAAACAGCACAAGATATGAATTCAAAATACAAAGAAACCTCAGAAGGAGGGCTTGCGGTTCAAATACCAGTTAATCTGGCAGCATGTTAATTAACGTGAAGTTATATTTTTTTGTCGTATTCCCGACACTTCCACATTCTTCTTAGAACATTTGTTTTTGTTTTATTAGTTTTGCACTTCTTTAAGAATCCTTACCATCGTTTGGAAATAAGTAAATAATTATGTCAGTAGTAGTAAAAGGCTTAACAAAATTTTACGGAGAGCAGGCTGCACTTCAGAACATTTCTTTTGAAGTTGAAAAAGGTGAGGTACTTGGCTTTTTGGGTCCAAATGGTGCCGGAAAAACCACAACAATGAAGATTTTAACTTGTTTTCTAACCCAATCATCAGGTTCAGCAAGTGTTTGTGGGTTTGATGTTGAGAAAGATCCAATAAAGGTAAAACAAAGTATAGGCTATTTGCCAGAAGGCAATCCTTTATACAAAGATATGTACATCAAAGAATACCTTCATTTTGTCGGAAGTGTATTTAAAGTTCCCAATTTGGCAAAAAGAGTTGATCAGATGATTGAACAAACCGGCCTTACACCTGAAAGGAATAAGTTGATAGGCCAGTTGTCAAAAGGTTATAAACAAAGGGTTGGTTTGGCTCAGGCATTAATTCATGATCCAGAAGTACTTATTTTGGATGAACCTACTTCCGGTCTAGACCCAAATCAACTAGTTGAAATCAGAAATTTGATCAAAGAACTCGGTAAACAAAAGACAATCATTTTTTCAACGCACATCATGCAAGAAGTGCAAGCCATATGTGACCGGGTTGTGATTATTAACAAGGGAAAAATTGTTGCTGACGATTCAATTGAAACGCTTAGAGAAAAAGTAAAGGGATTTAAAATTTTGTTTGTTGAATTTTTAGAGCCAATTGAAATTGGAAAAATTAGATCATTGCAGGGCATTAAAAAAGTTGAATCAGCCGGCAAGAATAAATTTCACATCTTTAGTGATCCTGATAAGGATAGCAGACCCATCGTAGCAAAATTTGCCGCTGAACATGGCTTGACTTTGTTAGAAATCAGGACAGAAATGTCAAGTGTTGAAGATGTATTTCAAAAACTTACACAAGGAAAAAATTAGGAAAGAATGCGAAGTATATACCTCAAGGAAATAAATAGTTTTTTCAGCTCACTCATTGGTTATTTGGTAATAGGAGGCTTTCTGCTATTGCTTGGCTTAATGCTTTGGATTTTTCCTGATAACAGTATTTTAGAATCTAAATTTGCTTCACTTGACGAATTATTTAATGTTGCACCACTCGTATTGATGTTTTTGATTCCGGCTATTACGATGCGTTCATTTGCTGAGGAGAATCAATCAGGAACGATTGAATTACTTGTAACTAAGCCAGTAGCTGATTGGCAGATAATATTGGCTAAATTTTTTGCGTGTTTAACCTTAGTGGTTATTGCTATTTTACCTACTCTGGTTTATTATTTTTCTATTTACTTTTTAGGTTCGCCGGTTGGAAATCTGGATACCGGAGCAATCATGGGATCTTACCTCGGCTTGGTCTTTTTGGGTAGTTGTTTTGTAGCCATTGGAATTTTCTCTTCATCACTTACGAAAAATCAAATTGTGGCTTTTATAATAGCTACCTTCATGTGTTTTCTATTTCATTGGGGCTTTAATTATACGAGCAGAATACCAGTTTTTATTGGCAAATTTGATGATCTGATACAGTCAATTGGCATTGATTATCATTATGGGTCAATAAGTCGGGGATTAGTTGACACCAGAGACGTAATATATTTTCTTTCAATTTCCGGATTTTTCCTGTTTCTGACATTGCTCATGGTTGAGCGCAGAAAATGGTAATAAAATTTTAATATGAAATTCTCTTTACTAAATATGGGCCAAAAAACCAATTCATCACAAAGATGGATGCAAGCTTTGCTGCTGGCTGTGATTTTGATTTTACTGAATATAGTTGCATCTTATTTTTTCTTCAGGATAGATTTGACGGGAGATAAAAGGTATACACTTACCAAACCCACTAAAACATTGGTAAAAAGTGTTAAGGATATTATCTCAGTGAAAGTTTTGTTAGATGGAGAGTTTCCTGCGGGATTTAAAAGACTTCAACAATCTACAAAAGAAATGCTCGATGATTTCAGAGCATTGAATCCGAATATCAGTTACGAATTTTCAGATCCAAATGCCGGCACTCCTGAGCAAGTGAATGATTTACGGAAAAAATTAAAGGATTTGGGTGTAATACCAACTAATCTGAGGATTCAACAAGATGATAAAACCGAAGAAAAAATTATCTTCCCTTATGCGATTGTTAATTACGGTACGAGAAAATTTATAGTAAATTTACTAGAATCAAATGTGCCAGGGACTTCACCCGAAGTTGTGCTTAATAATTCTGTAGGCTTGTTAGAGTACAAACTGGCAAACGCAATTCAGAAATTATTGAAAAAAGATAAACAAAATATCCTTTTTACAGATGGTCATGGTGAATTGCAGCAATACGAAACCGCTGATTTGGAGGCGGGACTAAGAGAGTCTTACAACACAGGTCGTGTAAATCTTGATACCATTGTCCAAATAAAAGAAGTAATTGACCTGTTAATTGTGGCCAGGCCAAGAACTTCAATAGACGAAAAAACAAAGTTCAAAATTGATCAATATATCATGAATGGTGGTAAAGTTTTGTGGCTAATTGACAAACTAGCTGTATCACTTGATAGTCTCAGAAGACCCGGAAATGCCTATGTGCCTTACGATTACACACTCAATATTGATGATCAACTTTTTAAGTATGGTGCAAGAATTCAATCAAATCTGATACTTGATATGGAGTGTTCTAAAATTCCACTTCAAACAGGTATGATGGGAAAGACACCGCAGTACGACCAGTTTCCTTGGTTTTATTATCCATTGATAACACCTAAATCAAATCACCCAATTGTTAAATCGCTTGATAGAGTTAATTTGTATTTTCCATCCAGCATTGATACCATTCAAACCAAAACAGCCGTTCACAAAGAAATACTTCTTTCAAGTTCAAAATACACAAGACTGCAGCCCAATACCAGTCGATTAAATTTTGAGGTTTTGCGTTATGATGCAGAACCTGAAAGATTCAACAAGCCTTACCAGCCAGTTGCTGTTTTGTTAGAGGGAACATTTCCTTCACTTTATGAGAACAGGGTTGCACCTGAAATGCAAGAAGGCCTTACTAAACTGGGTTTACAATACAAACCATTAAGTAAAGAGACAAGACAAATTGTTATTTCTGATGGTGATGTTGCCCGCAATGCCTACAACCCTGCGACCGGTGAAATGCGGCCACTTGGCTTCAATCCATATGAAAGAAGGGTATTTGCAAATAAAAATTTTCTCGTCAAGTGTATTGAGTATCTGATAGAAGGTAGAGGAATCATTGAGGCAAGGGCTCGTGAGGTAAAACTAAGATTACTTGACAACATAAAAGTTAGGGAGGAAAAAACTTATTGGCAAGTAATCAACATTTTGGTTCCTATTGGTTTATTAATAGGTTTTGGTTTAATGTATGTTTGGTTTAGAAAAAGAAAATATGCTTCAAATTAAATGAACCAAAGGAAAGTTGCTTAAATAGAAATATATATGAAACGTTTAATATTGTTCTTGCTTGTCTTAGGTGCTGTGGGCTTTGCAGCTTACAAACTAACCAGAAAGGATCCTTATTCAACCTTGGGCAAGGACAATGATTTTGCCGTTCGTGATACTGCTCGTATCGGGCGGATATTTCTGGCGGATAGAAATGGATCTACCGCCGATCTGAAAAGAGCGGGTGGCTGGTGGATTGTCAATGATAAGTACAAAGCTAACCCAGTGGTAATGGAGTCATTGCTTAAAACCATATTTGGGCTTGAAACACAATTTAGACCGCCTGTTGAAGCTGCCAAAACAATGGTAAAAAACCTTGCAACCAAATCAGTAAAAGTTGAAATTTACAATACGGATAACAAATTGATCAGGGTATTCTATGTTGGCGGTGTTACACCTGATGAGAGTGGAACTTACATGATTATGGAGGGTGAAGAACAGCCATTTGTGGTAGGAGTCACAGGTAAGGACGGCGGTATAAAAGTCAGTTTTTTTACGGAAGAAGAAAAATGGAGGGATAAAGGACTATTCAGATATGGAGTGGGTGATATCAAATCTGTGAGCGTAGAATATCCAAAACTGAGAAACAAATCATTTAAACTCACAAAATCGAATGAAGGATTTGATGTAGAGCCTTTTTATGATGGGGTACCAAAGTCAAAATTTAAATTGAATCAGTCTAAGGTTGAAAATTATCTCACCGGTTTCAAAAAGCAGATTGCTGAGGCATTTGTCAATAAATACAGTGGTCGGGATTCTTTGCTTCAGTTGTTACCCTTTGGTATATTGAAGGTTGAAGATGTAAAAGGAACAAAGCACGAAATAAAATTATACCCAATTGTACAAACCAACAAAGAAGGGAAAATGTTGTTGGACAAGGGTAAACCAATTCCACACGAGAAGTATTATGCATTGGTCGATAATCGTGATTTAATGTTGGTTCAGGAGTTGGTTTTTGGTAAATTGCTTTGGGCCTATGATTATTTTTTTGATATAGCAAAATGATAAAACGCATCTACATATTTTGCTTTGTATTACTCTTGGGTGTTCAATTTGTACACTCGACCAATTATCCTCCGGTTTGGGGCTTTTTTGGTCACAGACTAATAAACAGGATGGCGGTTTTCACGTTGCCTCCGGAGATGATTGGTTTTTACAAATCAAATATTGAGTACATTACTGAGCATGCAGTAGATCCGGACAAAAGACGATATGCAACCAAATTCGAGGCATC
>JAEUUM010000500.1 GCA_016787375.1 Saprospiraceae bacterium | reverse complement strand
AAATACCCACTATATATGCCTCAGGGTATAATTCTCTTGCTGCCTGAATGGCGGCATTAAGTTCACCCGGATGGTGAGCGTAATCGTCTATGTAAACTATCTTATCTTTTATAATTATTTCAAATCGGCGCTTAATACCTTTAAAATTCGCTAATGCTTCTCGAATACTTTGCTCAGTAACACCAGCTAATAGTGACAAAGAAATGGCACCAACTGCATTTTCAATGTTGTGTCTTCCTGGCAATGATATTCGCAAATCTTTGAAAACCAAATCGTTGTTGTTATAATCGAAATAAAACGACCCATCAATTAACCGGATGTTTGATGCAAAAATTTCACCTCTATCAATCCCATAAGTTTTTACGTTTTTTAAATTACTTTTCAATTGTGGCAAGATCACCAAGCCTTCTCTGACAAAAATTGAACCCACTGGATTATTCTGAGAAGCAAACTGTATGAAGGTTTTTTGCATTTCCAATTCATTTCCATAAATATCCAAATGATCCGGATCGACAGAGGTAATGACCGAATGTTCGGGATGTAATGTTAAAAAAGAGCGATCATACTCATCAGCTTCAACAACCATCCACGGTGATCTGCCGAATATAAAATTTGATTGTAAATTCTCAGAAATGCCACCAAGAAATGCCGTGCAATCAACTCCGCCCGTTACCAAAATGTGGGTAAGCAAGGTACTTGTTGTTGTTTTTCCGTGGGTTCCTGAAACAGCCAAAACTTTATGTTCTTGGGAAAGCAGACCCAATATTTGGGATCTTTTGTAAATAGGAAAATTATGATTTTTAAAATAATTGAATTGTTGATGATCTTTAGGAATTGCCGGCGTATAAATTACTATATCAATATTTGGGGGTATATTGCTCAGTGAATCTTCATAATGAATATTGATTCCTTCACCCTCTAACTTTGAAGTAAGGTCTGTTCTTGTTTTGTCGTATCCAAAAACATTCTTACCCATAAAATTGAAATATCGTGCCAGGCCACTCATACCGATACCACCTATACCAATAAAGAAGATATTTTTTATGTTTGCTAATTCTGCCATTTGATCAAACTTTTGACAAGATAATATTCGCAATATCGCTGGCAGCTTCGAGCTTTCCTAAAAGCCCAATTTGAATAGACATTGCACGACATTTGTCATGATTCTCCAGTAATTGATGCGCTGAAGTGAGCAATTTTTCTCGAGCATCACGATCTTTTACCATTATTGCCGCATTGTTTTCAACTAAAGCCAGGGCATTCTTGGTTTGGTGGTCCTCCGCTACATTTGGTGATGGTATCAAAATTACCGGTTTTCCAACCAAACAGAGTTCAGAAACAGTCAACGCACCAGACCTTGCAACAATAACATCTGCAACTGCATATGCAAAGTCCATTCTCTCAATAAAAGGCATGATTTTGACATTCAGCAATTTGGCTGATTCACAATCTTTGTAATTTTCAAAATAAAATTTTCCACACTGCCATAGTACCTGAAGTTCTTCATGTACTTTCAAAAATCCGAAGCCATTCTTAATTGCTTCATTCAAGGTCAGTGCCCCACCGCTTCCTCCGAGTATTACAATTGTTTTTTTGTTTGGATCGAGGCCAAGCACCTTGCATGCTTCACTTTTTTTACCTTCTATTTGCGCAACGTCAGACCTTACCGGATTGCCTGTCAAAACAATTTTATCTTTTGGGAAGAACTTATCCATTCCTTCGTATGCTACACAAATGGCTGCGGCAGACTCTGCAAGTAATTTGTTGGTAACACCTGCATAAGAATTTTGCTCCTGAATGATGGTTGGAATTCCCTTTTGATTTGCGGCTTTTAATATTGGTCCACTGGCATACCCCCCAACACCAACCACAACATCTGGTTTGAAAGATGAAATTATTTTACGCGATTTAATTAGGCTGTGAATCAATTTAAAAGGAAAAGAAAGATTTTTCAAAGTCAATTTGCGTTGAAATCCACTGATCCAAAGTCCGATTATTTTATAACCAGCCGCAGGTACTTTTTCCATTTCAAGTTTACCCTGAGCACCTACGAATAATATTTCTATCTCAGGATCGATCTTCCTGAGAGCATTTGCTATTGCTATTGCCGGAAAAACATGTCCTCCGGTACCTCCACCTGCGATGATTACTTTCATACGATGTTTGTCCCGGTTTTTGAATCATCAACAATATAGGCCACATCAAATGGCTGAACGGATTCGGTCACATTTATATTGGCCTGCACAAGATTAGGGTCTTCACTGGACGGCTTGGTTACTTGGATTGTTTTTTTATGACTTTTATCTACGAACCTTGAGACGCTTAAAATCATACCGACTGCAATACTTGTAAAAATTAATGAAGTTCCACCTTTGCTCACCAGAGGCAAGGTCAAACCTGTGACTGGAAACAAGTGTACGGATACTGCCATATTTGTCAATGCTTGTACTGTTATTAGCAGTGCCAAGCCAATGGCAAGTAAGGCTCCAAAAGTTCGAGGACTTTTTGTAACTAAAACCACAACTCTGATAAAAAACCAAACAAAAAGTACCAAAATTATCATTCCACCAAGCACACCATATTCTTCACAGATTGAAGCATATATAAAATCAGCATAGGCAGAAGGTAAAAATCGCAAATGTCCGCCATCCCCTGCACCCATACCAAATGCACCACCGTTTGCAATGGCAATTTTTGCTTGGATATTTTGAAAACTTCCATCTCCATTAGCCATATAGTCTTGAATCCTGTTGGTCCAGGTTCCCATTCTTCCGTAGTTAAAGAACAGCCAAATAATATACAATAAACCAAGCATACCAACACCTATACCTGCCAGACCCAACATAAATTTTACCCGAACCCTCCCTACAAACATCATTGCTAGAGAAGTTAAAAATATAAGAAGAGCAGTAGATAAATTTGCTGGGGCAATCAAGAAACAAATAAGTACAACAGGGAATAAAATCGGCAAAAAAGCGGCCTTAAAATCTTTTATCTTGTCTTGTTTTGTTGTCAATATTCTTGCAAGGTAAATAACCAAAGCAAGTTTAGCAAAATCAGATGTTTGGATGGTGAGATTTATAACCGGAATCCTGATCCATCGTGCAGCTCCGTTTATTGATACTCCAAAAGCAAGCGTATATGCAAGTAACAAAACAGCTATGCCAATCATTGCAAAGCCAATGGTCGAAAACTTGATGTGATTCATCATTGAGAAAATATATGTAATGACAAACCCGACAACAAGCAGAGCAAAATGTTGAAGCAAATATAAATGCGCACTTGAATTATTCTTGTAAGCAAGGCCCATGGATGAACTGTAAACAGCCACCAAGCTGATGAGACCAAGCATAAAAATGATGAACCAAATCGAGCGATCGCCCATTTCACCATTATAGATTCTTTTAAATGCTCTGGCTACCATAATAGTTTAATTTTCGATTTTATTACTTAATTCATTCACTGCTTCTTTAAACAACTCGCCCCTGTTTTCATAATTTTTAAATAGGTCAAAACTTGCACATGCAGGTGACAGTAAAACCGTGTCCCCGGAAGTTGCTATTGAAAAAGCTGTTTTTACTGCGTTTGCAGCTGATTGTGTTTCTACAATAAGATCAACATGACCTTCAAAGAATTTTATAATCTTCTCATTATCAATTCCAAGACATACTATTGCTTTTACTTTTTCGCGAACAAGGTCAAGCAGAGGTGAATAGTCATTTCCTTTATCTGTTCCTCCAACAATCCAAATGGTTGGCTGGTCCATTGAGCTAAGGCCGTAATAACTCGCGTCAACATTGGTGGCTTTGCTGTCATTAATAAATGTTACCCCATCAATTGCTCTCACAAACTCTAGTCGATGAGGGAAATTCTTGAATGATTTTAAAGCAGATTTAATTTTTACATCATCAATCCCTAATTCAAGAGCAGCTAAAACAGCGCAAGCAGCGTTTATCTCATTGTGCGGTCCTTTTATTGAAATATCATTGACCGGACATTTAAAATCACCTACACTGAATACACCATTTTCTACAAGTGGATGTTTGACTGCACTTTTTCTTGCTTTAATTTTGAAATCATCGATGTGAGAAGAAATGGCGTGATCATCAGCGGAATAAATAAAAAGACCTTCCGGATTTTGATTCAGGGCTATTCTAAATTTTGAGCGCACATAATTTTCGAAATTATATTGATAGCGATCCAAATGGTCAGGTGTAATATTAAGAAGAATCGCAATTTCAGTATTAAAATTTATGATACCATCCAATTGAAAACTACTGATTTCAAGAACAAAGTAATCGTATACGCCTTCAGCTACCAGAGCAGCAAAACTCTTGCCTATATTTCCGCCCAATGCAACATTGAGTCCCGCTTCCTTCAGTATATGATAAGTAAGTGAAGTAGTGGTAGTTTTACCATTACTTCCGGTTATAGCGATTATTTTGGATTTTGTGTGCCTATATCCAAATTCTATTTCAGAAATAACAGCAACATTGTTTTTCAACAACTTGGCTATTAATGGTGCATCATCCGGTATTCCCGGACTTTTTACAACCAGATCAACACCAAGAATCAAATCTTCAGAATGTCCACCTTCTTCAAACGGAATATTGAGAGCTATTAATTTCTCTTTGTATTCAGGTTTTAGGTTACCTCCATCAGATAAAAACACATGATAATTGAGTGAATGTGCCAGCACAGCACTTCCGATTCCACTTTCACCCCCACCCAATATTGCTAATTTCATCTTAGGACTTAACTAATTTAATGTTTACCGAATTTTTAAGGTAATTATTGTGAGTACGGCCAGCAATACTGCAACCACCCAAAATCTTGTTACTATTTTTGCTTCATGGTATCCCTTCTTTTGATAATGATGATGAAGAGGAGCCATCAGAAATATCCGCTTTCCTTCACCGGTCCTTTTTTTAGAATATTTAAAATATCCAACTTGTAAAACCACGGATAAATTCTCAACAAGGAAGATTCCGCATAATACCGGTATTAATAATTCTTTTCGCAAAATAATGGCAAGAGCAGCGATGATACCTCCAAGTGTTAAGCTACCGGTATCCCCCATGAAAACAGTCGCCGGATAAGCATTATACCAAAGAAATCCTATACAAGCTCCAATAAAACATGCGCAGAATATAACCAATTCGCTAGTTTCGGGTAAATAAAAAATATTCAGGTAATCCGCAAAAATCGTATTGGATGAAACGTATGCCAGAACTCCAAGGGTAGCACCAATAATCGCAGAAACCCCTGTGGCCAATCCATCAAGACCGTCTGTAAGATTAGCTGCATTTGAAACGGCGGTAATGATGAAAATTACTATGAGCGAAAATAACAACCAAACCCATTTATCCCTCATAGACTCAGGTAAAAGATCTCCATACTCGAATTGATTCCCCTTAAGAAATGGGACATTGGTCAAGGTTGTTTTAACATTAGCCATATCTTTGAAGCTACCAACATTTTTATGGTCTTCAACAACAGTTCGTTTTACAACAACATAACCCTTGCTTTCCGCCTTTTCCTTTTCCATCCTTACTGTTACCTCGTTGTTCCAAAGCATGGTTAATGCAACAATTAGACCCAAACCAATTTGACCTGCAATTTTGAATTTACCATCCAAACCATCTTTCTTTTTCCTGAAAACTTTTATGTAATCATCAATGAACCCGATTATTGCCATCCAGGTGGTAGCAAAAAGCATAAGGATTATATATACATTTGTAAGGTCGCAGAGTAACAGACAAGGAACCATAATTGCCAAAATGATGATTACCCCGCCCATGGTCGGTGTTCCTTCTTTCTCTTTTTGTCCGGTCAAACCAAGATCTCGCACAGATTCACCAATTTGCAAGCGCCTTAACCAATTAACAATTCTTTTTCCAAAGATTATTGAAATGATTAAGGACAATAAAATAGCCAAACCCGCTCTAAATGTTATATATTGAAATAACCTCAGACCTGGTATGTCATAAAATGAATGCAAATATTTGGCAAGAAGGTATAGCATAATATTTTTTAAAAAATCAAACCGCTATTAAAATCAGCTCCAATGGGCTAAAAAAACCTGAGCCCATTGGCAGCTGCTAACAAACGATCTGAGAATGATAAAGTCTTTATATATTTATTGCGCTTTCACGCATTTCATGCTCTAATAATTCATGGTCATTGAATTCAAACTTCACGCCTTTAATCTCTTGGTATTTTTCATGCCCCTTTCCCACTACAACTATCACATCATTATTCTTTGAAAGCATACAAGCTGTTTTTAAGGCCTGTCTCCGATCCGTTATTTTGACAACTTTTGATTTTAAATCTTGTCCAACTCCTTCCAGCATTTCATTTAAAATTGTCTCCGGATCCTCACTTCGAGGATTATCACTTGTAAAAACAATTACATCACTGTTTTCGGAAGCTATTCTCCCCATCACAGGTCTCTTAGCCCTATCTCGATCTCCGCCACAACCGACAACAGAAATAATCCTTGCTGATTTGGGCTTGACTTCTTTGATTGTGGTTAAAATATTATACAGGGCATCAGGAGTGTGCGCGTAATCAACTATTCCATGCCTTGAAGTTATTCCATCTCTGATTACCTCGAATCTTCCTTCAGCGGAAACCAAATTACTCAATTGCATCAAAACTTCGTCTTTCTCAAATCCAAGCAATACTGCGGTACCATATATTGCCAACAAATTGTAAGCATTAAATTCTCCAACAAGTCTGCTGTGCAATTGAATTCCATTAATCTCCAGCATTAAACCTTCAAGTGAATTTTGCAAGATTTTCCCTTTAAAATCACACATGGTTTTCAATCCATAAGTCTTGATAACTGACATCGTGTTCTGAACCATTATTTTACCATTTCTGTCATCGACATTAGTCAGGACAAAAGAATCGCTACCCAAATTGTCAAAAAA
>JAEUUM010000424.1 GCA_016787375.1 Saprospiraceae bacterium | reverse complement strand
CTTCACTTGTAATTCTTTCATCTACAGTAAAGAATCCGAAGTCGCAGTATATTTTAGCGGTACCTTCATGAAAATTTCCGGTAGACAAATAGGTATAATTAATTGGTTTTTTGTTTTCAATCCTTGTGATAAGTGCAATTTTACTATGAACTTTAAGGCCGGGGAAACTATATTGCACATTTACACCTGCAGCACTTAGTTTTGCGCCCCATCTAAGATTGGCTTCTTCGTCAAATCTTGCTTTAATTTCAATAAAAACACTTACTTCTTTCCCATTTCGAACGGCATCAATCAAAGCATCCATTATTCTGCTTTCATTTGCTACCCTGTATTGCGTGACCCTGATTTTTGTCACTGCCGGGTCTTTGGCTGAATCTTCAAAAAATCTAATTACTGTCTCATACGATTCGAATGGTATATAAATAAGGTGGTCTTTCTTTTTTATTGAATTAAAAAAGTCATCTCCTGGCAAGTCTGGATATAACAACGGGGGTAAAGGTTTGTACTTCAATTCGGTCATTCCAAAATCTGGAAATTTGAACCAATCAAAATTATTGTGCATCTTACCTTCTTGTATCATATCCTCCGGTTCAATGCCAAAGAGGTTTACAAAATAGTCCAACAAATGTATTGGCATGCTACGATCGTAAACAAACCTTGATGCCGGACCTATATTTCTTTTTATTAAACTTTTTTTAATTTTTTCAAGCAGATTACCCTTGTATTCATCATCTATGTATAGTTCAGCATCCCGTGTAATTTTCATAGAGTAGCTTCCAAGTACTTCGAATCCGGGGAATAAGTATTTTAATGAGTATCGGACAACATCATCCAGTAGAATTAAATCATGTCGGCCATAGTTCGATGGCAATTCCACAAATCTTGGGAGATAATCTGAGGGGATCTTTACAATTGCATACTGATTATCGGTGAGTTTTTTGTTTTTTTCTTTTAAAAATAAACCAAGGTACAACTCGGAATCCTGAAGAAACGGCTTAACCAATTGTTGAGCGAGTAAAACCGGTTGAACAAATGGAATTAGTTCTGTATGAAAATAATTGTCAATGAATTTCTTTTGTGTTGGGTTGAGTTCTTCTGGTTTTAAAAGAAATATTCCGTGTGATTTTAATTCCGGTATTATTTCATTGTTAAGTGTTTTACTGAATAGTTTGTGATGACTCGCAACTATGTTTTTAATTTGTTTAAGAAGTAATTTAGGATCGAAATCAAGCTCTTTTATGGTCTTCCTGCCGGTTTTAATCAAGTTCCGAGCGTTGGCAACTCTAATAGAATAAAACTCGTCCAGATTGGATGAATATATCGCCAGAAATTTTACACGTTCAAATAATGGAACGTCTCGGTTCATTGCTTCTTGAAGGACGCGATAATTAAACCTTAACCAACTGATATCTCTTAATAGAAATGGATATTTTTTTTTCATTCTTAAAATTCTAAACGTTGTTGTTCTGAACCATTAATCTTGCTTGGATATTTTGTCGGAATAAAACTTTGTTTTTCCCATTCTGTACCCAAATAGTAAGCCAATTCCGGTGTAAAGTTATTTTCAGGTTGATGGATAAAGAAATATATTTTGTTGATCCCCTTAGAAAACCAATACTGCATTATGGTAATCCACTTTTGAATTCTGGAATAATCGGTGATATGTAAATTGTTTCCGACAAATCTAATGATCAACTGGTCACCTGAAAGTTTCAAATGACAAACATCTCTCCTTCCTCCAACATCTGTTATTACGGTGTGTTTATTTAAATTATGTAACATTAATACAGGAAAATTTCCCGAGGGAGCAAACCAATCGGGGTGTCTGAACTCAATTGCAACCCTAAAATCTGTTGGTAAATCATTCAAAAATGAGAATAAGTATTGTGACTCTTTAATGCTATAGTTTCCGGGCAATTGTAAGAAAGAGCAACCCAATCTTTTGCCAAAATTTTCAAGCATTTTTAAAAATTGATCAAGAATATTCAAGTCAATTTTATTGATGTTGCGTGAAATATTATGATAAAATTTCGGACAAAACCTAAAATCTTCAGGAGTTTTTTCAATCCATCTGAAAACAGTATCAGCAGATGGGATTTGATAAAAAGTCGTATTTA
>JAEUUM010000416.1 GCA_016787375.1 Saprospiraceae bacterium | reverse complement strand
CAGTGATTGTACGCCTTTAATAATACCGAAAAAGGTTAGCTAAAACTGAAAAAAGCTAGTATGGCGCAGTGAAAATAAGTATTCCCATGTTAAAACACTTAAAACAAAAGCACTAAAAATGGTTAGGGCTTTGCGCTGCATTACCCTCGCTTCTCTGACAATTTTAACCAGATTTCAATCAGGTAAAAAACCCTTTATTTTATTATTTGGCCGTTCTCCATTGCCTGTTTTTACGTTGTTGCTAAGAATTGATTTGATGCATATTCACGATCGCATGGTAAGCGCCATTTACAACTTCTGTCATTTTATCAAAATCCAAAGTATCAATGGTGTCGGTGTGAGCGTGATAGTTGGGATTTCTGATGAAAGAAGTGTCATTGATCATAAGTGCTTTGTAACCAAACCTCCAATAATTTCTATGATCAGAAAGGTCTGCTAATCCTAAATGGATATTGCTCATAGAAAAACTGAGGTTGTAGACATCAATGGTAGAACCCTCTGACATTAAGGAGCAAATCTTTTTATTGAATTCATCAAACTTGTCAATACCAATCGTCATAATAAAATTGGCCGTGCTTGGATATATTTGGGAAAATTCCGGAAAAGGAAAAGGCTGCGAATTGGGTTGGTCAGAAAAAAAGCCAATCATTTCATAACAGATCATTCCCAATACATCTACACCAGCATCAAATAATGATTTGGCATGAATGTAACTACCCATAAGTTCGGTACCAAAATAGGGAGGTTCTTCCAGGCAGTAGGCAACCAATTCTACTGTATAGTCCATTTGTGGCTTATGTTTTCCTAACAACCGGGCCGTTTCAAGTAATCCGGCAACTGCGCTGGCGTTGTCATCGGCCCCAGCCTGGTTTCCACAAACATCATAGTGTGCGCCGACAATCAAACGCCTTGGCTTACCGGGATTGTATACACCCAATACATTGGTATATTCCTTTCCTCCGGCAATCCATTTTTGAGTTGAGACCAAAAGTCCTGCATTGGAGAAATGTTCACTGATGTAAACACAAACCCTTTCAAGACTTTCAGTATTCAGATGGTTTCGGAAGGGCCTGATTTCCGTAAGAAATCGAACATCTTCATAAAGCCTTGCTTTTTGTGCTTTCATAGAACATCTTATTCTAACATTTTACGTTTTTGTGCCTGGTGCAATGGCATCCCGATAACTATCGGGACGATAACTATCGGGACGATAGCTATCGGGACGATAACTATCGGGAAACTACTTCAAATTTTATTTGACCAAGCGCCCCTTGCCTTATGATATTTTATTCTTCGCTTTCAATTTGATACTTTTTCTTTTCAGGATTGTAAATTCTATAAGTAAACTTTTCATACACTACCGAAGCACAAACTTCGTCTGAAATTTGTCTTGTTTTTAAAAACAAAGTGTCACCGGAAAATTCAATATCCCCAATTGTCTTTCCGCAAGCATTAACTTTCATTAAAGTTGTTACAATTAATGTGTCACCAGATTGCGCTTCCGAAAAATACTCCTTAATAAAGTTATCGTGATTTTGATAATAGCCGTCCGCTTGTTCACCGTCTTCCATCACAAAAACAGTATTGCAGTCAATTAGTCTTTCGTGAATTTTTCTTATCTCTTCGGTTTGCTCTTTTTCGGTCACATTAGAACACGAAAAAAGCCCGAAAGAAAAAGTCAGGGAAATTGTCAAGCCGATTGCTTTTAGTTTTTTCATATGGGAGTAAGTACTGAAAAAAATGAACCTTAAAGTCAATTGTTAGAATGAAAATAGAGTTAATGCTTTTCATACCCAAATAAAATTTGAAACGAAAAGTCTGAAGAATAGTATTGCCAAAGCGATTGCACCTAAATGTTTCTCCGACCTAATGTTGAATCGCGGCGTTGTCTTTACTTGCCGGCAACCAATAGGCATGCCATATACAGCCATGAGTATCTGCTAAATCTACACCATACAATGGTAATATTCATAATAACAGACGATCACCGGATGGGTCCTTAAGGCCATTTTTGATTAAGGCGATTACTTTTTTTCCAGTTTCAGAAGTTCATTCAAAACCGCTTCTTTTGAGAATTCACTTCGTTTAAAGGATTTAATCAGCGTAAAAGTTTTTGGTTGAAAAGACCTTGCATTTTCTATTTGGATCAGGTTTAACTTCCCGCAATCATTGCATTTTCCGAGCTCCCAATCAGGGTAAGTAAATTGTGGATCAAAATCAAGAATCCAAGTGATTAGTTTTGATGAACAGCCCAAACACCTTTGTTTTGTGACTTTAATCTGATCGAAATCCCTTTTAAACGGTTTTAGTTCAGCACTCAACCATTTGTCGAATACCTCCATTAGCCCCATCTTTTCAAACAATGGACTTGCTACATTTGATTGGACACTAAGTTAAGATAAAGTTGAACGCTTATCAATATCTTAGGAAAATGAAACAGACAAGAAAAACGTACAGCAAAGAATTCAAGGAAAAAGCTGTTGAGCTGAGCAATGTTCGTGGCAATGTACAAGAGATTGCCAG
>JAEUUM010000397.1 GCA_016787375.1 Saprospiraceae bacterium | reverse complement strand
AATGCCTTTGTTTCGGGAATCCAGTCCTCCCATTAAAAAATTTCTATTACATCGAATAGAATTATTCATGAACGCATTTGACTGGATGCCTCAGGGATTTGAAACCATACCTGCTGATGCGAAATATGTATTGTGTTCCTATGCGGCTCAATTAACTCATCTTCGCGAAAAATTTTTATTCAAATATTGGGAAAAAGTAATATTTTACAAACATCCGTTTCCATCACCACAGTTTCCAAAGCATATTCACAACAGTGAAATATTTGTTGAAGATAATGTGATGCTGTTTAGTATCGAAGCTTTGATTGCCGGCTTTCTTGACCCCTATACACATTTTCCGGTTGGACTTTATGAAATTGCAAGGGTTTACGGCCATTCATTTAAAGTAAATTTTACAGATGCAATTAGTGGGCTTTCAGAGTCAGATTTTGAAAAAATAAGTAGAAAACCATGGTCTTGGATTCACGATGGTCTGGGACTTGACTCTGTTGATCCGGACGGAATAGCGGTTGTTTGTTTTTATCTTTATCCTCAAGAAATGGAGCAAGTAGTTCCGATAGTATTTGAAAGATGTGCGAAGGAATTTGGTAAGCATTCAACCACACTCAGGCATGGTTACCTTTAACTTTACAAAATATTTTAGACTGAAATAAATAATTAAAACAAGGATATTCAGGATATTGCACATATTGAAAATTATATAAAAATGCAGATAACACGAACATTCGATTTTTTATATCATCAAAACGAGGCATGCCCTCAAAAAGAATCATTTGGTTCAAAAACAAAAGATGGATGGAAATTTTTCAGTTCTGTTGAGATGCTCCAAATGTCAAGGGAACTGGCATGTGGCTTGATTGAATTGGGCATACAACAAGGAGATCGTGTTGGCATGATTGCTTATAAAAACCTACCTGAATGGGTTATTTTGGATATGGCTCTTGCACAATTAGGAGTTGTGAGTGTCCCGGTTTATCCAACAATTAGTTCAAGAGAGTACGCCTATATTTTTGGTGAATCGGAAATAAGTTATTGTTTTGTTGGGGAAGGCGATTTGTATGGTAAAGTCGAAGCCATACGCGACACTGTTGGCTCAATTAAAGATATCTACACTTTCAATCATCAGGAAGGTCGAAAACATTGGATGGATCTTTTTAGCAACGGCTCAATGTCAAAACTTGATCAGATCAAAGAAACCATTCAACCCGATGATGTTGCTACCATAATTTATACGAGTGGTACAACCGGTAACCCCAAAGGTGTAATGCTTACTCACAATAATATTTGCACCAATGTGCTGACCATTATTCCGGACATTCCAATTAAACCCGGGCATACAACACTCAGTTTTTTGCCAATGTGCCATGTTTTTGAACGAGTTGTTTCTTACGCTTACATTTATGTAGGGGCGAAAGTTTATTTCACCGGAACAGACAATTTAGGAGGTGAAGAAGGTGATTTAAAAAATGTTAAACCATACTTTTTTACTGCAGTTCCCCGATTACTCGAAAAGGTGTATGACAAGCTGTATGCAAAGGGGCTTTCATTGCCTCTGCCGCTTAAAGCTTTGTTCTTTTGGGCTTTGAGGTTGACAGATGATTTTGAATTCGATGTAAAACATACAGGTTTTGGGGCATTTAAACGCAAAATTGCAGATAAACTGATTTACAAAAAATGGAGAGAAGCTCTGGGTGGAAATGTTCAGGGTATTATTGTAGGCTCCG
>JAEUUM010000490.1 GCA_016787375.1 Saprospiraceae bacterium | reverse complement strand
AATCAAAGTCCTTCCATTTACTAATTGAACTCTGAATTCTAAAGATTCCACAAGTTGGGACATTCTCAATGAAATCCGTTGAAAAATGATTTGCCAGATATGTATAACCCGGATTGTGCCCAAAAAACAATACCGTGTCGTAATCATTTTCCAAGTCATGAACCTCTTTCAAAATGTCATCAAAATAAGCTTCATATAAATCACTTCTGATATCAATTTTTTGGAATTCAATACCAAAAGCATTTGCAAAATACTTAGCGGTTTCTAAAGCTCTCACGGCAGGGCTCGAGACGATATGATCTACTGATTTAACAAGAGACTTTAGTTTTCCAGCCATAATAGGGGCATCTTTTATTCCTCTTTCGCCCAATGGCCTTTCAATGTCTTTTAGACCCGGATTGTCCCAATCAGATTTAGCATGTCTTACAAAAATTAGTTCTTTCATTTGACAAATGTAGTATAATATTAAATTGTAGTGTAGTAGCTTTACCCTTTAAAACGAAAATTTCGTACAATTTTTATTACAAACAATTCTGGATGAATTTTCACTTAAAGGACCTGCAATTACATTTCGACATTTCGCTGATTGAAGAAGCAGAGACACTAATAGCCTCAGGTGATCTGCAAAAAATATCTGAAATCAAAAAAGATCTCTGGCAATTAAAGTTTGACTATGATGGTGCCACATGCCAATGTCAGATTAACCCTGCTGGGAAAGTCAGGAAATACACATGTACTTGTGTCGTGTATTCACTTTATAAGAAATGCAGACATGTTGCAACTATTTGTATGTTGATTCAGAAAATCCGTTTGAATGCAGTTAACATTAACAATCAGGGTGTAAATCAATATCAGCGATCAATACCCCTAGGCAAAATCCTGCAACATACCACACAAATTGAACTCATTAATTTTCTCCTTGAATATTCAAAAACTTCTCCTGAAATAACCAATGCACTAAAGGCCCGATTTATTTTTAACTACCCTGAAGAAATCAGATTGGAAAATGATCCAATTCTCACAGTACAGGTTGAGAAATTCCTAACAGCAAAACGCCCTGGTGAAAACACTTTGTTTGATATTTACAAGTCATTCGATGCTTATTTCATTCAATCAGATTCAAAAATTAATCAGCATGAAACATTGGCCTCTTTCAATATTTTAACCATAATTGGAAAGAACATTTTTCGTCTATTAGATCAAAACCAATCAGAAAACCCCAAAATTATTGAGAAATCAAAATTATGGTTTAGCAAGCTTCTTCAACTCTACAGACTGTTTGTAGCACCGGAGGCTAAGAAACAGTTGACTGATTTACTGCTTGAATCACAATCATTGATGTTTAAAGTCACAGATATTGATTGGCATGAAAAATATGCAGAATTAATGCTATACACAGTAACAAAAGAATATGAATATCAATCATTTAAAACAAACATATTAAACCTTGGCTTATATCAAATACCACTTTTTGAAAACCGTTCAAATTGGATTATGTACACCATACAATCTGATTTAATCAGAGGCGAAAAGCCGGATTTTGAAATGATTGTTCCTTTGATGGAGCACAACATTGATCTATTTAGATCACTTTTATCCAGGCTAATCAACAAACTCCAATACGACTTGGTTATAAAATTTATACAACATGTTCATAAATCCAAT
>JAEUUM010000373.1 GCA_016787375.1 Saprospiraceae bacterium | reverse complement strand
GCTATTTTTCAAGACAGTAAAGGCGATTATTGGATTGGAAGTCATAAAGAAGGCGTAAGTCGGTTTGACGGCAAATTATTTGAATACTTCACAACAAACGATGGTCTAACAGACAATCAAATTCGTTCAATCCAAGAAGACAAGAATGGAAATATTTGGATTGCTACTGGAAATGGTGTGAATAGCTTCAACGGAGAAAAATTTACAAATTATCCGATTGAAATAAATCCCCAAAAATCAGATTGGAATACAACAAGCGGAAATTTATGGTTTAATGCTGGAACAAACCAAGGAGTTTATAGATACGATGGAAAGCAAATGAACTATTTAGCTTTTCCTAACCCCAAAGATATTGGAACAGGTAATTTATATGCTGTAACTGGAATCTCAAAAGGAAAAAACAAAATGGTATGGTTTGGTACTTATGCAGGTGTTTTCGGCTATAATGGAAATCGGTTTACAACAATCAATGATGAAACACTAAGACTTACAGAAGAATCTGAGAAAATACACGTTAGAAGCATTTTTGAGGATTCTCAAGGCAGACTTTGGATAGGAAATAATGGAATTGGCGTAATTCTTAAAAACGGAGATTCTATTATCAACTTCTCGAAAGAACAGGGAAAACTAATTCCAATGAATGAGTTTAAAGCGAACATTAAAAATAATCAAACAGCCCAAAACACCGGACTACAAGCTGTTTTTGCCATTGCTGAAGATAGTGAAGGCAATATTTGGTTTGGCGATAGAGATTCCGGAGCCTGGAAATATGATGGCAAAACGCTAACAAACTATAAGATTGACCCAAAATTAAACTCTCAAATGATTTGGAACATTTACGAAGACCACAACAAAAACATACTTTTTGGAATGGCAGAAGGTGGCGTTTATAAATTCAACGGAGAAACATTTGATAAACAATTTTAAAAAAATACGAACGCATAACATAAACTGTGTAAAAAAACACTCCATGTTCTCTTCCCGATAAACCTATACCGACCGTTCCTTCAAAAGGAAGTATTGCCACCCAGGCCATTAACCGAAAGAACTCTGCACTGTAACCGCTCTTCAAAAATTGCTGGTTTTTGTTTTAAATAGTTTTAACTTAACTACCCTTTTTACCTAAAACAAAACCAACATGGCCAGCGTAAGCACTTACCTGAACTTTCCTCAGCACACCGAGGAAGCATTCAACTTTTACAAATCTGTTTTTGAAACCGAATTCACTCCTCCCGGTATTCGCCGCTTTGGCGATATGCCGCCGATGGAAGGTGTGCCGCCAACCCCGGATGCATTAAAAAACCTGGTGATGCATGTGGAGCTGCCTATTACCGGCGGGCACATACTGATGGGTACCGATGCACCGGAACAAATGGGTTTTACCGTCAGCTACGGAAATAATATTCATATCAGCCTGCACCCGGATACAAGAACAGAAACCAAACACTTATTTGATGCCCTATCTGCCGGCGGCAAAGTGACCTATGATTTGCAGGACGCTTTCTGGGGCGCCTACTTCGGCAGCTGTACTGATAAATATGGTGTGCACTGGATGTTTAACTGTGCCGGGCAATAATTCGATTCCTTTCCCCTTCGGAAAACTCAGCGACTATTAATCAAACTGTAATGAAAAATAAAATCAACATTCTTTATTGGGTAACTACTTTGCTGTTTGCGGGATTTATGACCTGGTCATCTGTACCGGGGGTTTCACCCAAAGGACAAACATTACAGGTGCTGCATGATTACCTGGGCTATCCTGTTTACTTTATTTCATTCATCAGTGTGGCCAAACTGATTGGTTGTGCCGCCATCCTTGTTCCGGGTTTCGATAAAATAAAAGAGTGGGCCTATGCCGGTTTATTCTTCGACCTGGCCGGGGCTATCTTTTCAGTAGTGTATGTATCAAAGAAATTTGACCCGGGTATGTTGTTCATAGTATTGCCGGTAGTGCTGGGGGCATTATCCTATTATTTCTGGAACAGGAAAAAATCTTTGCATGAAAAAAGATAGCATAGCTACCGTTGATGATTATATTGCCGGCTTTCCGTCACCGTTAAAAAAATTATTATCAGCTATGCGAAAAACGATCAAATCTGCTGCACC
>JAEUUM010000369.1 GCA_016787375.1 Saprospiraceae bacterium | reverse complement strand
CGTAAGGTGGTGCATTTGGATCTTCTTCAATTGAAATTTTGTCATTGGGTGGACCGTATTTCATCCAGATTCTTCCTCTA
Organism: Saprospiraceae bacterium; assembly: GCA_016787375.1. Classification (GTDB taxonomy): domain Bacteria; phylum Bacteroidota; class Bacteroidia; order Chitinophagales; family Saprospiraceae; genus JAEUUM01. Next base: position 7,704 of record JAEUUM010000369.1, on the reverse strand, counting down.
TCAGTTTCAAAACCATAACCAAAACCTGAGATATACGCAGCATCAACCTCCCGGGCAAGTTTCATGAATTTTTGATAAGACTTCTCCGTATCTACCGCATCAAAGTTTGTCCAATAGTTGTGAAGATATTTCCGTTTGGCCTCAAAATTCTTGATTGAAATCATTGAATTGAGTATATCAACATCTGCAGTCGGCACGATGCTACCCAATGCACGCAATGAATATTGAACCGCCTCTTCTTCAAGATTTTTTACAAAAGAGTGTTCATAAGATTCTTGATCAACTTTGATAGATGCTATATCGGCTGCAGGGTTGCTTCTCTGAAAGAAAGCCTTCCTGTCATAAATTATTAGGTCATTTGTGTCTCTTAGCTCCATCACTAAGTTGTAATTACCAGATGGCAATGTTGAGATATTTTTTTGAATAATGACCGGTATTACACTTTGGGTCTTGTAGATTTTGCAGGATTTATAACCATCAAGCTTCTTGGCTTCCTTGCCTGTGCTCTCAACATAACTACAAACACTCACTTTAGAATATTGCGTTTCATGCAGATCATAAATTTCCAGGTACGCAAACATGGCGTTTTGTTGTTTTGAGAAATAACTGCCCGGGACTGGCTCCATCAAAAAACCACTTTTAACCATTGGACCATCCTCAATTGATTTTTTCACATCAGACAATAATTGAATATCAGAAAAAAGTGTTTTTCCTCTTTCGAAGCTCAGTGAAAAATCAATTGAAGAATTGAGAACGTTGGTTGTGTCATTCATGTCAACTATATGAGTCATTAGCCGATATTGTCCGGGCGCCAGTGAGTATCTTTTTACATCCAAAAAATCCATGGCATTAGCGACTTTCGGACCACTCAGTAAATATTTATCAGCTTTAACAATTTGATCATTTTGGACAAATAAAGTTGTAATCTGAACAGAAGACTGCTTTCCGATTGAGTCAATTTGGCGGGTTTTGAGAGATTTTCCTATAAAATTGGTTGTAATCTCAACGTATGGTAAAGCAGGCCCTTTAAATTTATGTATGGAGATATTGGCTTCAATTCCGAAAGAATTGAATACAAAAATCAAAAAACTGATTCCGAAAACCAAAATCTTGATCACCTTCATGGTTTTTTCTGTAAATATAGATTAAAAAAGATGATTTGTCAAGTCGACTTATACTAGAAAAATCCTATATACCTCTTTTTTTGCACATAAACTGAAATGCAACTCCCCTGATGTTGGACTCTAAAACAAGAATGCTATCGGTCACTTCTGTAATGTTGTATTTTAGAGTATCAGTTGAAAAACTGATTGTATTTTCTTTCACTGTATAATTTGCACCTGTAGGTAATGTTGGAATATTGGTCTGAAACTTATCATCCTGAGAGAACTCAAAATATCCTCCCAATATTGCTTCAAACACCTGACCATCCTTTGTGGCTTGTATGATGTCCCAACTGCCTTTTATTTCACGAAGATTAACAACAGATTTGTCTTCTTTACAGGCAACAAAAAGCAAAGGAGTTAGGAAAAACAGCAATTTGTACATAATGTGGTTAAATCAAATAAGGGTACAAAAATAGTGTTTTTGGACTAGAATACAAGCTAAACTTGTTTTTTCAACACAATTTCGGTAATTTCAGGCAATATTCCAACCCTTCCCGGATAACCGAGGAACCCGAGTCCGCGATTTACGTAAAGATATTGATTTTTTTCCTGATATAACCCAGCCCATTGCTTGTACACAAACTGACTCGGGCTCCATTTTATCCAACCAGGTATTTCAATTCCAAACTGAAACCCATGTGTGTGACCTGAGAGTGTGAGGGCTATATCTTTATATTTGGTGGTTACCTGCCCGTTCCAATGAGAAGGATCATGACTCAGAAGAACTTTGAAATCAGCATGTTCTACGCCTTTGTAGGCTTTTGACAGATCACCATATTTAGGAAACCGAAGCAACATTGAATAATTCTCAACACCTATCACGCCAATTGTTGAATTTCCCACTTTAATTTCTGCATTTTCGTTTAGCAATAATTTCCAGCCGAGTGTTTTATGTGCATCAATCATTTTCTGAAAATTATCTTTCTTTTGCTCTGCTGAATCCCATTGGTGATAATCGCCATAATCATGATTACCCAATACAGAGTAAACACCATGCTTGGCAGTAATTTTATCGAAAACATCAAAATATTCTTCTATTTCATCAGATTTTGAATTGACCAGGTCTCCTGTAAAAAACACTACATCAGGTTTACATTTATTGACTAAAGCAACCGAACTTTTCACAGGCTCCTTCAAAAAAAAACTTCCTGAATGGATATCAGAAATCTGTACGATTTTGAAATTTTCAAGGTCTTCTGGCAAATCTTTGATGTAGATGGTTTCTTGGTGTAGCTTATATCTGTAAGGGTTTCTTAAAATACCGTATGATAACAAACCAAATGGCAAACCACTGATTAATAGAGCCATTTTAGACATAAAGCCCGATCGGCTTGGATCATATTCTATTTCAGGATAAACTTTAGCTTTTGACCAAATAAAAAGCCTTCGGATATCATCAAAAATGAGGGGTATTACTGCAAATAGTTTTGAAAAATAAGCAATGGCCAAAAGCGCTCTGACCAAGGTAAAAACAGACTTAGGCCAACTATCTGTCCAACCGTTTGAAACTGAATACATGGTAATAATTACCAATACCGGAATCATCCAATAGGCTATGTACAGAATGTTTTTTTGAACCTTACTCAAATTCTGAGCAAGATTCACAACGGCCTGAAAAACATAAGCATCAATAGCCAGTAATATGAAGAAGGGTACTAAAAATCTCATTTAATAAAATTTACATGATAATGTGATTTTTAAATATTTGTTGTGATTTTTTCATCAATTCTTCTTTTTATTCTACATTCGTCAATAAAATCGCCATCAAATATGCACAGAGGGAACGTATTGATAACAGGTATTTCTTCAGGTATTGGAAGAGGGGCTGCTTTATTCCTTGCTGATAAAGGTTTTAATGTATTTGGTACTGTACGAACACAATCTGATTTTGAAGAAATTCATAATTTGAAAATCGCCAACATCCATCCAATATTGATGGATGTCACCAATAACGAACAAATAGATAAGGTCAGAGCACAACTTGCTGATACCCCTCTTTCCGGTTTGATAAACAATGCAGGAATTGCCATTAGTGGTCCACTGAAATATCTGTCAGAAGACAAGATAAGAAGACAGTTTGATGTGAATGTTTTTGGACTTCTGAAAGTCACCCAGGCATTCATTCCAAATCTTGAACTCAACAAAAAATTAAATGAAGAGGCAGGTAGGATTATTAACATCTCGTCCATATCGGGAAGGATGGTGACACCATTTACTTCGTCATATTCTGCAAGCAAATTTGCAGTGGAAGCTCTGAGTGACGGCATGCGCCGCGAGTTATCACATTCTGGTATAATGGTTTGTGTCGTGGAGCCGGGACCAATTAAAACAAATATTTGGGACAAAGCCATCCAAGAAGATACAGCAGATTTTAGAAATGAATATAAAGCAGTTAGCGATTTCAGACAAGAATACATCCATAAAACCATCGATAATGCGTTGCCGGTAGAAAATGTTTCACAAGCGATTTATGAGGCTTTAACAGATGTTAATCCAAAAATCAGAAAGATTGTAACCAGAAATGCCGGAATTTTCAAGATGATATTAAAGTTGCCGGATAGATGGGTTGATTACTTCGCCAGAAAGCGGATAAATTTATCAGAATTAGAGAAGAAAATATCCTGAATAATCGGTTCAACATAAAATAACTTGTTATAAGTATGCTATTCTATGGTTAAACCAAACAAAGTATTCATCAAATTCAGCTAAACTGTTGACAGATTAAACTAAATAATCCAAGCTTTAATAATTGTTTGAAATATAAGAACCCAATTCGACAACAATTATTTATGCTTTTTATTCCAGTAAAAAATCAGGTAGCCAAGGTTGAGGTAAAGCGTTGGTTGGAACCCTCAAAATTGGAAAGACCTGCGGATAAATAATCCTCAACGAAGATTCTTTGAAAGCAATATTTGTATCCCCGCGAAATTGATTCTATGCTTGTAATTCTGGGTTGCAAAGGTATTGGTTAAAGCGATTCCATAGTTCACAGACAAGCCAAAGTTAATATCCTTGTATATCTCCTTTTGATAACCAACTCCGGCCAAAGCACTCAAGTTGAACCTATTTATTTGATTCGCATTATAATCTACCGCAAGTGATTTTACTTTTACAAATGTATGGTGGCTTTCAGAACTTATTTCCCTGATTCTATTTTCGACAATAAACTCGTTTGCAAAACCTCCCAGTATGAAAAAACCATTACCTGCAAGGGTCGGGAAATACGACAATGTTAAAGGTATTACCAAAGCTTTTGTCTGATTCGAAATTGAGAACTCAAGATTTACTTCTTCATTATTGTTAACAGGACTATTAATGTTTCTTGATAGAACCAGATTTGTGCTGATGCTTCCGAGACCTGTGGGCAAGTTGTGTGCGAATTCATTTTCTAATTCTGAGCCATCCGGCTTCTCTTCTGCAGTAGAGTATGGTAGTTTTAATGCATAATGTGAATTTTGATTTCTTTGCAAATATTGAATTCCGGAATTGAAGGTGAAATGCTTGCTCAAAGTCTTTCCAATTGAAAATCCGGCTGCGAAAGATGGTGAAGTTTGTTCCTTAATCAAGAATTCAGATAAAGGATTTTCAATGTTTCCTGTTTTGATATCAAACCAATTGTAATGGCCAAGTATAGGGCCAATTGCTAATTTTTTATTTGTAGGTCTGTTGGATTTTTGCTTGGAGCTTATATCCATTGAACTGAGTTTTGTGGGTATTACAATTGAGTTTGGATTTAAAGCATTCCGAATGTCTAATGCCGGAATGCTGGGTATTTGATAGATATATTCTTGAAATCCTTCAGATATTTGTGAAGTATCTGAATCATATGTTCTTTTTTTTGAAACATCGATGAATCCTATTTTGTTCTTCTCAGTATTTAAAGGAGAGTCCGATAGAGTTTTACGGGTATATTTTGACAAACTTCCTGCTGAATGCAAATTTGATGCAGGCATATTGTTTGGCACATCATTATCATTAATTGTATTTTTATCAATAAGCGCTGTCTTTACTGTTTCGTGGCGTTTATTTTCGGTTAATGGTTTATAGATTTGATGTTCACTACTACCGCAAGCTTGTAGTTCATCCTTAAGTCTTGATATATCTTGTTGCTTTTTATAATTGTCAAGTCCTAAAAACAAACACAACAAAATGGGGAAAGAGAATAAAATAAAGGGTAAAATTCCGTATTTTCTTTTCTTTGATTTTTCAGGCAGTTGGTTTGATATGTTGTTCCAAACATCATCGTCAGGGGTATTCCATTCTTCAGGCTCAATCTTTTGATTGAATTTATTCTTGAAGAAATTTTCTAGATTATTATTGTCTTCCATTGTTTTTTAATTAAAAATATCCTCAAGCTTCATGCGTAGCAGATTCTTAGCTTTCATGAGTTGGGTTTTAGATGTACTTTCACTTATACCTAATTGATCAGATATCTCTTTATGATTAAAACCTTCAATCACAAAAAGATTGAATACCGTTCTGTAACCTGTTGGCAATTTTTGAATCATTTCAGTCAAATCCTTGAGACTTAAGTCAGAAATTATATCGGATTCGATTGGCATATCATTCTCCAAGAGGTTTTGGAAATCAAGTTTATTTTTTCTTAACTTTTCTAAACAGGTGTTGATGAACACTCTTTTAATCCAGGAAGAAATATTCCCTTTACTTTCGTCGTATTGGTGCAAATCCCTGAAAACTTTCACGAATCCATCTTGCAGTGCATCCTTTGCGTCCTCCAAATCAGAAAAATACCGCTGACACAAGGAGTACATGTTGACTTTGAAAGAATCGTACAATTCTTTTTGCGCCAATCTGTTTCCTGAAATACAAAGGTTTATTTTTTGATTGTTTACCATTCTTGATTTATAAGTGACAGAAAAGTCCAAAAAGTTGCCTCAGGTAAACAAAAAATTATTGTTTAAGTTTATTTTAAATTTATTAAACAAAATTTGACAATTCAGGCAACCATTTATAATCAAGTTGCACACTTGATTATGAAGACTATTTTCTTACACATTAAAATTTGAAATATGAAACTAAAATTTTTACTTGTTATCCTTTTGCTTTCAAGCATCAGGATATTGCACTCACAAACTGTAGTCGACATTATTGTCAACTCCCCAAATCACAACACTCTTGAAGCAGCTGTGCTTGCTGCAGGTCTCGAAGGTGCGCTTTCAGGTGATGGACCGTTTACTGTTTTCGCTCCAACTGATGATGCTTTCGCTGCTTTGCCTCCGGGTACGATTGAAGCACTTTTAAATGATATCCCTACTTTGACCTCAATACTGACTTATCATGTGGTGGGCGCTAATGCACTTTCTACAGAACTTTCTGATGGTCAAATCATCAAAACACTCAATGGCAAAAACATTACAGTAACCATCAACAATGACGGCGTATTTATAAACAATGCAAAAGTTACTGTTGCTGATTTGATTGCTGACAATGGTGTTGTACATGTCATTGATGCCGTTTTGCTACCGCCGACTATTTCTGTTGTTGACATTATAACTGGATCGCCAGTTCACAACACTCTTGAAGCAGCTGTACTTGCCGCAGGTCTCGAAGGTGCGCTTTCTGGTGATGGACCATTTACTGTTTTTGCACCAACTGATGATGCTTTCGCTGCTTTGCCTCCGGGTACCATTGAAGCACTTTTGAATGATATTCCTACTTTGACCTCAATTCTGACTTATCATGTGGTGGGTGCTAATGCACTTTCTACCGACCTTTCTGATGGTCAAATCATCAAAACACTCAATGGTAAAAACATTACGGTAACCATCAACAATGACGGCGTATTTATAAACAATGCAAAAGTTACTGTTGCTGATTTGATTGCTGACAATGGTGTTGTACAGGTCATTGATGCCGTTTTGTTACCACCGACATCTAGTTTTGATGTTAACAGTAAATTAGATTTGTCAATTGCACCTAACCCTGCATCAAACTTTTTAAAACTTAACATCAACGATGGATCATTGGTTGAAATACTAGAAATTGCCAATGCACAAGGACAGCCTGTTCAACGTTTAACAAATGTATCTTTGAATAACCAAATAGACATTAGCCAATTGCCATCGGGTATTTATCTACTCAAAGTTGAAAATCAAAATGGAATTGCTGTTAAGAAGTTTGTAAAAAAATAGTTACAAAACATTTTAACCATACCAAGCCATGCTCAATCAATTGAGCATGGCTTTTTTTATTCAAACTCACAACCACTTTTAAAACCTGTACAATCATCATATAGAGGCGCTTTAAAAAAATATTTGCCGACCTACAGTCGTTTACTTGTCATTGGAGGCAAATTAATACTGGGTTATAGGCACAAAACCTAGCCCTAAAATTGCATTATTCCTTTAAACCATATATTTGCTTTAGATTCTCGAAAAATAATTTTCATTTTATGAAAACAAGGCATTTTTGCGCAATTCTATTTTTGGTGAGTGTACCTGAGTGGTTGAATGCTCAAAATCTCGAATTGTTTGATGAAAAGACACCAAATGGCTTTATACTGTACTCGAAAAATAGT
>JAEUUM010000358.1 GCA_016787375.1 Saprospiraceae bacterium | reverse complement strand
AGAAATCAATTATAAAAATGAAGTTGATTTATTAATAGGCCTGAAAGGATACTCCTCAACAGATTCCGGTACTCAATATCTAGTTGGATTGAGACCTTCTGATGAATGGCGAAAAGTTTATATTGACTTAACTGATGAGGTTTTGGCTTCAGATTTTCCGAATTATAAACTATTAATAGAAGGAGGCTTACCATTTGATGGGACAAAATTCTCGAAAATTAAAGCTCAAGTATTGATTGATAATATCAAATTAATGTATTGATGCTACGCAAAGAGCGACAAATAGCAATCTACTTCTATGCATTTTCTGACTATGTCATGGCTGCAACAGCATGGGCTTTGTTTTTTTTATTCCGAAAATCCACAGAAGGGCTCCCGGTTTCTGCAGGATTATTGGCCGATGAAAATTTTTATCTGGGTATCATTTTAATACCACTTGCATGGGTTTTGTTTTATTCTATTTTTGATGGATACAAAGATCTATATCGTTTATCCAGATTAAAGGTATTTGCAAGGACGTTTTTCCTTTCCTTGATCGGAGTTCTGTTTTTGTTTTTTACACTTATATTGGATGATTTCGTAAAAGAATATACAGGTTACTATGAATCTTTCTTTACGCTTTTTGGCCTTCAGTTTGGTCTGACGGTTATTGTAAGAATGATTATTTTAACCAAGACAAGCAAAAGATTGAAAAAAGGCTTGGTTACCTATAATACACTGCTGATAGGAGGTGATCAAAATGCAGTAGAACTATACAATGATGTTTCAAGTTTGAAATATGGTTTGGGAAACAAGTTTTTAGGGTTCATAGATTCAAATGGTCAAAGTAAAAAGGTGTTGTCTGGTTTCTTGCCGCGTTTAGGTAAAATCGAAGATCTGAGTAACATCATAAAAGAAAAGCAAATTGAAGAAGTTATCATTGCCATTGAAACTTCAGAACATAATAGGCTGAAGGAAATATTGGACATTTTGTTCGATTTTGGCGAAAATGTATTGGTTAAAATTATTCCTGATATGTATGACATCTTGCTGGGTAATGTGAAAATGAATCATGTTTTTGGGGCAGTACTCATTGAAATCAGGCAAGATTTGATGCCTGCATGGCAAAGAATAATAAAGAGATTGATGGATGTACTCTTGAGTCTGGTAGGATTGATTATTTTATCACCCTTAATTTTATACATAATAATACGTGTAAAGTTATCCTCTTCAGGGCCAATATTTTACAAACAAGAGAGGATCGGATTACATGGTCATCCTTTTTATATATACAAGTTTAGGTCAATGTTTACAGATGCTGAAAATAAAGGCCCCCAGCTATCCAAGGAAGGAGATGAACGTTGTACACCATGGGGTCAGGTAATGCGAAAATACAGACTGGATGAATTGCCAAATTTTTACAATGTATTGATAGGTGAAATGTCCTTAGTAGGCCCCAGGCCAGAAAGACAGTTTTACATAGATCAAATAATTAAGTATGCACCACATTACAAACATTTGTTGAAGGTAAGACCAGGTATTACAAGTTGGGGGCAAGTTAAATATGGTTATGCATCAAATGTTGATGAAATGCTCCAAAGACTCAAATTTGACATTCTATACATTGAAAATATGTCCTTGGCCCTTGATTTTAAAATTATGTTCTACACCATTCTGGTCATCCTAAAAGGAAGTGGTAAATAGAAACTAAAACATAGATAAATTGCAAATTTACCCAGTACTGCAAATGCAGTTAACATTTACTGTTAGAAAAATCCAAAGATATGAGTAAGGTGAGGTTTTTCATTGCATTTTTAACCTTCATGAATTGTGTATCAATTTTTGGTCAAAATACACAAAAGCTAAACTTTTTTCAGCGTTCTGATACCTTTAACCAAAAAAGGTTTTGGAGTGTGACAGGGTTTGCGGGAACTGTCTATACCGGAACATTTTTAGGACTGGGAGTCATTTGGTATGCTCAATACCCTAAGAGCAGTTTTCATTTTTTTGATGACGCCGGTGAATGGCGGGATATGGATAAATATGGGCATGCTGTGACCAGCAACGCAACTGCCTCTATGCTTTTTACTGGAGCACGATGGTCAGGTTTATCTGAAAAGCAAGCTCTTTGGTCGGCAGTAGGTGTTTCTTATGGTGCATTGCTGACGCTTGAGGTCTTAGATGGTTTTTCAGCAGAGTGGGGTTTTTCGTTATCTGATCTTGGAATGAATACTCTAGGGGTTGGAATTTTTGCCTTGCAGCAAGTTTTGTGGCATGAACAAAGAATTGTGCCAAAGTGGTCAAGTTTTCCAAAACCTTACCCGAATTTGGAATTGTATTCTTCAAATGGATTAAGTACCAATTTACAAACAAGAGCTGTCGATCTTTTTGGAAGTAATTATATCGAGAGAATGATAAAAGATTACAATGCATCGCGATTTTGGTTGTCATGTAATGTCAAATCATTTTTACCAGATAGCAATTTACCTAAATGGTTAAATGTAGCTGTGGGTTTCGGTGCAGAAAATATGTATGGTGGGTTTGCCAACCAATGGAACAAAGATGGTGAAAAATATGTTTTACCTTCAGGTCTTTATCCAAGATACAGTCAGTATTATTTGACTTTTGATATAGACACCTCCAAAATACCAACAAAGAATCATTTTCTAAAGACAGTTTTGGGAATATTGAATTGTATAAAGGTACCCATGCCGGGGCTTGAAATAACTTCAAGGGGCAAATTTCTATTTCATCCGATATTGATGTAGAATGTCTTTAACATAAAGAATTATTGGTATCATTCTATTCCCCAGTTACAAAACTGTAATTTGTAAATTTCAAATAATCGTAAGAACCTTTACAGGATCAGTTATGTAATCAATATTGTTAAGAGATTGATAGAAAGTTTGTTCTAAGATAACTTCATGTTCCGCAGGCATCTCCTCAGTCCATCCTCCCAATTCGGTATTTCCCAACCAAACGCTTTTGAATATTTTTGGGTATTTAGTACTGAGTACTTTGGTCTTGTTGCTGGAGTAGGGAAGTCAATGGTTGGTATAGGCAACACGGTACATTCTGTTTTGCTTAGGTCAAAAATCTTTTGAGCAAATTCGAACCAAGATACCATTCCTTGATTTGTAAAGTGATATATACCTTTAACAGCCTCTTTGTCGTATTCGTTGGCAATATACTTTCTGATTACATTGAAAATTCCCTCAGCGAGGTCATGTGCATAGGTTGGTGAGCCAAATTGATCATTGACAACACTTACCAAACCTCTCTCATTCGCTAATCTCAACATGGTTTTAACAAAATTATGACCATACTCAGAGTAAACCCATGACGTTCTAAGAATGACAGCTTGTTTGTCCTCATGCAACACTTTTGTTTCACCTTTTAATTTTGTGTATCCGTAGAAGTTAACCGGATTGGTATCATCTGTTTCAAGATAAGGCACATTGTTGTTACCATCAAAAACGTAGTCTGTTGAGATGTGAATCAATAAAGCATCATTGTCATCACACCATTTTGCGATAAATTTTGGTGCATCGCCATTTATACGCTCTGCTTTTTCTTTTTCAGACTCAGATTTATCCACTGATGTATAGGCCGCACAATTGATGATGATATCAGGTTTATAATCATCCATTACTTCTTCAATAGAATCGAGGTTTTCAAGGTCGAGTTCTTCCCTTCCTAAACCAATAATGTTCCATTGGGGTTCTCTGGTTGCAGCGTCAAGACATTCGCTACCTAATTGGCCATTGGCTCCTGTGATCAGAATGATGGGCTGTGACATTTACATTTTTTCAGTTAGAAATGGCCTGTGGTTCTTAAAATCAGGCTGGGTTTTATCTTTTTCAGAGAGCTGAATTATATTATCTTCTAGAATCCAATCGATTTCGAGGAATGGGTCGTTGAACAAAATACCGCCTTCATGTGATTTGCTGTAATAGTTGTCACATTTATAGAAGAACAAAGCAGTGTCACTTAGCACAGCATAGCCATGGGCGAATCCTCTGGGTACCAAAAGTTGCCTTTTATTTGTTTCACTAAGTATAATGCTGAATGATTTGCCGTATGTAGCAGATTCGGGTCGTATGTCAACCACAACGTCTAAAACTTCACCCTGTATTACTCTTACCAGTTTGGCTTGCGCCATATTGACGGTCTGATAATGTAGTCCCCGTATAACACCTCGGCAAGAAAAGGCTTGGTTGTCTTGAACCCAGGTGTAGTTAAGTCCATTGCTTTCAAAAACATGTTGGTTATAACTTTCATAGAAATACCCTCTTTCATCCTCAAAAACAATTGGTTCAAAGATCATCAAATCATCAAAATCAGTGGAAATCAGTGGCATCTCAGTGGTAATGTAAGGTCAAATATAACATAAAAAGCTACAATAATGCAAAATCTACTTTTCTCTGAAATAAATACTTATTGGTACACCTTTGAAGTTGAACTTCTCACGTAATTGATTTTCGAGATAATTTTTGTAACTTTCCTTCATGTGTTTTGGGTGGTTACAAAAGAACGCGAATGCCGGATAGTAGGTTGGAAGCTGGTTCCCGTACTTTATCGAGTTAAACTTTCCACGGTGGGATGGCGGTGCGAATTTTTGAGTTGCTTCTTCTATGAATTCGTTTAAAACTGAAGTTTTAATCTTTTGAGTTCTGTTTTTATAAACTTCCAAAGCTTCTTCAATGGCTTTGAAGATACGTTGTTGGTCTAAGACAGAAGTGAAAATTATTGGTACATCGTCAAAAGGGGCTATTTTCTTTTTTATAATAGCTTCCATGTCACGAGCTGTATTGGTTTCTTTATTGACAAGGTCCCATTTATTTACCAAAATTACAACGCCTTTATGCCTCTGCTTAATCAGTCCAAAAATGCTTTGATCCTGTGACTCCATACCTGAAACAGCATCTATCATCAGAATGCATACATCTGCTTCTTCTATGGCTCTTATGGCTCGCATGACAGAGTAGAATTCAAGATCTTCATGAACTTTCGCCTTTTTTCTTATTCCTGCAGTATCTATTAATATGAAATGTTTCCCAAATTTGTTGTACTCCGAATGAAGAGAATCACGGGTAGTACCTGCAATATCTGTTACAATGTTACGGTCCTCCCCGAGTAAAACATTTGTCAAAGACGATTTGCCTACATTTGGCTGGCCAACAATGGCAATCTTTGGAATCGATTCGTCAATTTCCGGTTCATCTTCTATTTCAGTGGCTACCGCATCCAATAGTTCACCTGTGCCACTGCCTGTTATTGAAGAGAGGAAGAAAGTATTCTCAAAACCTAGGCTCCAAAATTCGTTGGCAAGTAATAATCTTTGGTTGTTATCTACTTTATTAACTGCGAGAAAGACTGTTTTTTTGCATTTTCTCAGCATTTCAGCAACATTTTCGTCCAGGTCTGTTATGCCTGTTGTTACATCAACCATAAAAACTATGACACTCGCTTCATCTATTGCAATTTTAACTTGTGTCCTGATAGCAGCCTCAAACACTTCTTCAGAGCCATGGACAAAACCACCTGTATCAACCACTGTAAATTTTTTCCCATTCCAATCTGAGGCACCATAAATCCTGTCTCTGGTAACCCCGCTAATATCATCAATAATGGCTTTTCTTTCACCATGAAGACGGTTGAACAGCGTTGATTTTCCGACATTAGGCCTGCCTACTATTGCTACTATACTTCCCATTTATTTTTTAATAAGGCGCAAATTTACGAAAATTATCGGAGAAAGCCTGATTTTACTTAGATTAATCACGTGTTAAGGGCTTTTATAGAGTAATTGAGTTTGTGGAATTTTTAAATTTTAGGCAAATTCTACACGAAGAAATACTTTTTACATGAAATCGAATTTTAGGTCATCTGCATGAAATTTTCGGATTTTAAGAATTTTATGTGGGATTATTAAAGCTGTTTTGAATGCAAGATGATAAACGCCGGAAAATAATTTAAATAGTTTGTCTCATGATGAAAACCAATTATGTGATAATTACCAACAGGCGGGTATTGTGTTGCTATTTAATTAGTTACAACTTGAACCCATATAATCCACAATAAAAAAATCTTAAAAATTTATCCCATGAAAAAGACATTCGCGCAACTAAGCTTTTATGTTGTTTTAAGTTCAGTGCTTATTTTTTCCCAGGTTACGGGTATTTTTCAGTTTCCATGGTTCGTACACCTCTCTATGATTTATTTGACTACATTAAAATTTAGTAGCTGCTTGCATGAGGTTCAAATGGAACGGGAAACAGAAAACCAGTATTCATTTTTATTTTATGAAGAAGGGATTTTAAGGGAAATATTTTGATGTTGATTTGACTGCTTTATATTGGTTCATCGGTGGGATTAACTTCCCAAATACGAAGGGGGTGTTTTCATCCCCTTTTTTATTTTGTTATTTTTTGGAACCTCCCTAAAAGAAAACAAGCCGACTTTGGTAAGTCGACTTGTTACTACAAATTATAATCCCATGAACATATCCGAATCTAGAGAACCACTTTTGAAATTTACTTTTCGTATTAACTTCACTTGTGATTACGATACAAATATTCACACAAAATAAGGGTAGAACAAATACAAAAAATAGC
>JAEUUM010000342.1 GCA_016787375.1 Saprospiraceae bacterium | reverse complement strand
GTTGGTTTTAGGCTGTTTAGCTTCGCAGAAAAAAACCATTCGGCAACAAAATTTTCTAATTTTTTCAATAGAAAAAAATCTCTTGAACTTAATACTTCAAATTCTTCAGAAAAGCTTCACATGCACTTTGGTGGTGCAATACAAAAAGTAGCGGCACTTACTGGCCCGAAGATAATACTGTCACAACTTATCAGCCAAGTCAAAACAGAGTGGAAATTCATCGTTCGAAGCGTACCATTCATATTGTTGGCTCTTTTGGGGATTTTGAATGCATGGGCTTCACTGGCCAATGCCACAGATTCATACAACACCCATGAATTACCGGTGACCTATACCATGATTAATATTATCAGGGGTAGTTTTTACTTGTTTACCATTATAGTTATGGTTTACTTCAGCGGTGCGATCGTATGGAAAGAAAGGAATGCCCATATATCAGATATTATAGATGCGATGCCGACTAAAAACTGGACCATATTGTTAGGGAAATTCATTGCAGTTATTGGTTCTATGTTTGTATTACAGTTTGTCATTATGGGGGTTGCGATTTTTTCTCAGATGGTTGCAGGCTATCACAAATATGACATTTGGCTCTACATTAGAGAACTGCTTTTAATGGATATGCTGAACTTCATATTTGTTCTGGCACTAGCTTTTTTGATTCAGGCGCTCTCACCAAATATGTATTTGGGGTTTTTTATTGTAATAATAATTGTTGCAGGCTCAAGTTTTGCTTTACAGGCGCTTGACTGGTCGAGCAAGATGGTTGATTTTGGTAGTTTACCGGGATACACCTTGTCAGATTTTTATGGTTACGCACCTTTTAAATCTGCTTTGGCATGGTTCGGTACATATTGGTTCCTGTTTAGTATGCTTTTAATGATGCTTGCCATTCTTTTTTGGCCTCGCGGCAGAGAAACCAATTGGAGAGGTCGTTTAAAATTAGCCGGACTTGAATGGAGAAATTACAAAGGAATTACTTTAATGACTTCTGTTGCCTGGATTGGAGTAGCTTCATTTGTTTTTTACAACACAAAGATTTTAAACAAAATCATCAGTCCAAAACAAGCAGAAAAACTTGCTGTTAGGTATGAGAAAGACTATAAATCCCTCTCAAATGTACCCCAACCTCGCGTTTACAATGTAAAATTTGATATTGACCTTTCACCTGCAAAAAGAAAGCTTAATGCATCAGTTCATTACGACATCATTAATAAACACAAAACGGCAATTGATTCATTAATCCTAAACATTCCACGCGATGTGGAATTTGTATTTGATAATCCTCGATTGAAGCTCCTCAAAAATGACGATGCACTCAATTTTAGGATATATAAGTTTGAGCCTGCACTATTGTCGGGTGATTCCATGAAACTTGATTTTTCTGTGAAATTTGAACCCAAAGGATTTCAAAATGATCTAAAATTCAGCACGTTGGTTCAAAATGGCAGCTTTTTCAATAATTCTGATATCGTACCCATTTTTGGATACGATGATTCAAATGAATTGACCGACAAGAATGATCGGAAGAAGTATGGTCTTCCTGAAAAAACGAGACTAACTAAGCTTAACCGCCAAGATACCTTGAACAGGATGAACTCTTATATTGCTATGAGTGCAGATTGGGTCAATGTTGAAACAATTATGCGCACCTCACCTGATCAAATCGCCATCGCACCGGGTTCTTTGTTAAAAGAATGGAACGAAAATGGCAAACGTTGTTTTCTATATAAGCTCGATCATAAGTCATTCAATTTTTACTCATTTATGAGTGCAAAATATGAAGTTAAAAAGAAAATGTGGAATGGTATCAGCTTAGAGGTTTATTACAATAAAGGCCACGAATACAATGTTGAGCGTATGTTAAATGCCATGCAGAAGGCCCTGGAATATTACACAAGCAATTTTGGACCTTATTTTCATAAGCAATGTCGAATCATTGAGTTTCCGCGTTTCTCTGATTTTGCTCAAGCATTTCCTGGAACCATGCCATACAGCGAAGGAATTGGCTTTATTCAGGATTTCAAGGAAAAGGAAGACGATATTGATATGGTTACCTATGTAGCTTCTCATGAAATTGGCCATCAATGGTGGGCACACCAAGAATGTGGAGCCAAGATGCAAGGCGGTGAGATGTTAGTTGAAACTTTCGCTCAGTATAGCGCTTTGATGGTTATGGAGCACATGTACGGCAAAGACCAAATGCGCAAGTTTTTGAAATATGAAATGGATAGCTACCTTAGAGGCCGAAGTCGTGAAAGATTGAAAGAACAACCACTTTTTACAGCTGAAAATCAAGGGTATATTCATTATAACAAGGGTTCATTGGCCATGTATGCGCTCAAAGAAACTATTGGAGAGGATAAACTCAATTTAGCTCTTCGAAATTTTCTGAACAAATTCAGATATGCCGAGCCACCTTATCCGGTTAGCCAGGATGCCATTGATGAATTTTATGCTCAAACACCTGATTCACTTAAGTTTGTGGTGAATGATTGGTTTGAAACAATCACCATTTATGAAAATCAATGCAAGGCGGTTAAAATGAAATCTCTGGAAGGAGGCAAATATGAGATTACCATAGATATTTCAACTAAAAAATTTAAAGCAGATGAATTGGGCAAAAACAAAGAGGTGGCATTAAATGATTATATCGAAATAGGAGCATTTGCCAAACCTGCAACGGATAAGAAATTTGGAAAATTGCTCTACCGTCAAAAAGTTAAAATAAATAAAGAGAAAAATACTTTCACTTTCATTGTAAGTGAAAAACCGGAAAAAGCTGGAGTTGATCCATTTAGTTTGTTAGTTGACTTGAGCCCCGAAGACAATATGAAGGAATTGAAATAGAGGTTATAACAGTGATACTATGTGTTTAAAATTATAAAACACTTAATTAGGTGTTCATGGTTAATTTCATGCATGAAAAGGTAATTTCCATTAAATTTGTGCTTCGATTCTAAATTGTCTTTTCAAAAATTTAGCCGCATGAAGTTTAAATTGCTCTTAATATTTTTCGTATTTGATTGTTTTTCAGGGTTTTCTCAGTCTACTTCTCACTACCATAGGGTAGAAATTCCATTGGGCAAAGTTTCACTCAAATCACTGTCCGAACTTGGGATTGAAGTAGATCATGGTTCTAAAATATCCGGAAACAAATACGCCACTGATCTTTCCGAAGCTGAAATTAACGTCTTGAAGCTGAATGATATACCTTATGAGATAACAATCCATGACGTTTCTAAATATTACCGTACCCGTCAATCTTCCGGCAACCCCTCTAATCGAGATGCTACAGTCTGCTTTCCTGACAAACCAATAACCCCTCCGGCAAATTTTAAATTGGGATCAATGGGTGGTTACTACACGTATCAGGAATATCTTGACGAATTAGACGAAATGATGGCAAAGTACCCCAATCTGATTTCTTCCTATAAACCAATTGGCAATTTTATTACAAATGATGGTAACACTTTAAACTGGCTTAAAATTTCCAACAATCCTGAACTTGAGGAGTCAGAGCCTGAAGTTTTGTACACGGCGGTTCACCATGCCAGAGAGCCACAGGGTCTTTCACAGTTAATTTACTTTATGTGGTATCTGCTTGAAAACTACGCCACCGATCCTGAAATTAAAGCTCTTGTTGACAATACAGAATTATATTTTGTTCCGGTTATTAATCCGGATGGCTATTTGTACAATGAATTTACCGACCCACAAGGTGGTGGCCTGTGGAGGAAAAACAGAATCAATAATCCCGATAATTCAAAGGGTGTGGACCTGAACCGGAATTATGCAACATTTTGGGGTTTTGATGACTCAGGTTCTTCACCTGATCCCAAAAGTGACGTTTACCGAGGTTCGGCACCTTTTAGCGAAATTGAAACCAAAGCAATAAGACAATTCTGCAATACCCATAATTTTAAATTTGCCCTTAACTACCATTCTTTTGGCAATCTGGTCATATATCCTTGGGGAAATGATGGTAGCAACTGCCCTGATTCAACTTCTTTTCAGCTACTTGCAGACCGCATGGTTGATTACAACAAATTCACTGCAGGTACTTCCATCGAGACAGTTGGTTATTACGTCAATGGTGGTTCAGATGACTGGATGTACGGTGATCAAACTCAGAAGGCAGCCATCATTTCTTTTACACCCGAAGTGGGTGAATTTTATGACGGATTTTGGCCATTCCAGGATAGAATCATTCCGCTGTCAGAAGCTTGTCTTGAAATGAATTTGCAGGTTTTGAGGTCTACTCACAACAACATTGGACTCTCTTACAAAGGTATTCCGGCTATGTCGGGCAAAGACAATATATTCACATTGGATGCAATCCAAACCGGAATATCACCACTCAATACAGCCATTCAAATTTCAGAGCCTACAGGAAAGATGATTTTTCTGAATCCAGAAAAATCCATAACAATGGGAACCAGTTCGACTCAGAAAATACCTTTTGATGTTATTTGGGGTGATGTCAAAAATGGTGATCAGATTACAGTTTATTTCAATTGGTCCGATGGGTTTACAAGCCATCAGGATTCAGTCGATATCAGTTTTCATGACGTCAAAGAAGTAGTTTTCACAGACGGTTTTTCAAATTTGGACAACTGGGATGCAACCGGCTTGTGGGGTATTACCAACAAGCAGTTTTATTCAGGTGGAAGTTGCGTAACAGACAGTCCTGAAGGTCCTTACCTTGAAAACAGCTTTAGTTATATATCGATGAAGCAAGGATTAAACAATAATAATCAATACGACAAGCTGTATTTAAGATATCATGGCAAATGGTCAATAGAGCGAAATTTTGACTATGTAGCTGTTGTTTTGAAGGACATTCCACAAAATACAGAAAACTATCTTTGTGGGTTCAACATGACCAAAGGAACATTGGAGCAAGCCGGTGAAAACTCTGTTTACGAAAGCAACTCACTTAAGTGGGAGGAAGAAGTTATTGATATCACAGAATTTAAAGAAACTAACTTTAGATTGATTTTCGAAATCGGATCTGATGGGGGAGATGAAAGAGATGGGTTTTATCTTGATGATCTGGAAATTGTTGGATTTAGAGAGAAAACGACCCAATCATCAACTTATGCTGAAAAGCAAATTAAGATTTACCCAAATCCTGCTCAAAGTAATATTACTGTTACCGGGACAGAAGCCTTTGATGAAATGTATTTCACAGACATGTTGGGGAATCAAATGGCAAACTATGGCTTGGGTCAAATTTCAGGAAATACAATAAGCCTGCCAACTGATTTGCCGAATGGTGTTTACCTGGTAAGCTTCAAGAAGCAAAATAAATTGGTATCAATGCAAAAACTGATTGTCATCAAATAATAACACAAAGCCAAAATAATTGTATGGTATCTTGGCTTTGGTTGAAAAATAATCAGAATTACCCTTGTAGATATAATCAGACAAAAAGTTTAAATACAAAGTAGGCAATTGCACCAACCAAAGCAGAAACCGGAATGGTGAGAATCCACGCCCAAAGTAGGTTTACGGTGACACCCCATCTAACGGCAGAGGTCCTTTTTGCCAATCCTACTCCAATAATTGAACCGGTAATGGTATGAGTGGTGCTGACAGGTACTTTGAGCGCATCTGCCATGAACAACATGGCCGCACCGGCAGTTTCAGCAGCTACACCTTCAATTGGTGTTACTTTTGTGATTTTAGTGCCCATGGTCTTGACGATCCTCCAACCACCACTCATGGTTCCTAAAGCGATAGCAGAGTAACAAGCCAAAGGTATCCATTCTGGTAAGTGAAGTTTCTTTTTTCCTGCGACCTCATTCATGGTTACATGCAGCCATGCTGGTACATCATCAATATGAAGATTGTGTGTGTTAAGATAAACCAATACCGCCGCACCGATGAGACCCATTACTTTCTGGGCATCATTTCCACCATGCCCTAAGCTAAAAAGTGCAGAGGAAACCAATTGTCCCCGTTTGAACCAAATCTCAGCCTTGCCTGGATGAAAATTGCGGCACAACCATTGTATCAAAGCTGTGATGATAAATGATAAGAGCATACCAATCACAGGAGCCAAAACAATAAAAATGGTAACTTTGATGATGACACTGGTATTTACAATGCCAAAACCTGCATGGGCTATTGCAGCACCTGCAAATCCACCTATCAGTGTATGAGAAGAACTCGAAGGGATGCCATACCACCAAGTGAGCAGATTCCAGAAAACTGCACCTAATAGACCTGCTAATACAACCCAAAGGTCGATGGCATCTGTTTTTACCGTTTTAGAAATGGTATCAGCAATGTTTAATTCAAACAACCAAAAAGCCAATAAATTAAAAAATGCAGCCCAAACAACAGCTTGAAATGGCGTAAGTACTTTTGTGCTAACAATGGTAGCAATGGAGTTTGCAGCATCATGAAATCCGTTTATAAAATCGAAAATCAATGCCAAAGCAATAATGATTATTAATAAAGTCATATCAGCTTGTCTAAAAGGTTAAAGCCTAAGCATTTTTCACAAGAATCCCGTCAATGATTACGGCAGCATCTTCGCATTTGTCAGTGGCAGTCTCAAGTGCTGACAAGACTTCTTTTTGTTTGATGATCTCAATGGCATTTGTGCTTTCTACAAATAACCTCGCTACTTCGTGGTCAAAAATGTCATCTGCCTCATTTTCATATTCATTTATAAGAATACAAGCCTTTTTTATGTCGTCTCTATTTTTCAGATTTCTCAAATTTAAGACAGCAATATGGAGCTGTTCAGCTGCCTTTAGGTTGATGTGAGCAAGATCAATGAAGGAGTTGGGGATGGTTTCTATGTTGTATAGGTCAATTCTTTTTGCAGAGCCATGTATGTAATCAACAACGTCGTCGATGGCAACCATCAGTTGGTGAATATCTTCCCGGTCAAATGGTGTTATAAAGTTAGAATTGAGTTCATAATTAATTTTGTGTGACAACCCATCACCTACGTGTTCCAGATCTTCAATTTCTTTTATTATTCTGGTACGGTCAGACCTGTTGGCTGTGTACAACATTTGTATCAGTTTATTGGATACGTCTACTAAATTTTGGGTAGCTTCTTCAAACAGCGGATAAAATTTATCGTTTTTAGGCAAAAAGAACTGAAGGATGTTGTCAAGTTTCATGTGTTAACTTTTATGTTTGTTGATTTGCGTGCCAAAATTACGAATAAGTAAACGACAATTTTTAATCTGGTATTAAGTAATTGTTAAGATTCAAAAATAATTACCCACAAAACTTAAACTGCATGCTTTCTCAGCTTACTATGTTTGCGTCCATAGAAAAAATAGATTACAAGTCCAATCACCAACCATATCACAAACATGAGCCAATTGGTGAGACCCAATTCTGTCATTAAATAAAGGTTAGTCAGTATGCCCAACACGGGTAATAAAGAATAATTAAATCTAAAACCGTTGATGGAGAGAAATAGCCAAGTTAACCAAAATACGATGAGTAGGGGTTTTTCAGAAATGTGTGTAAAAATGTCTTCTCTCATCAAAATCAAAGCCAAAATCATCATTGGACCTATGATATACTTTCCGTTTATGAATGGAATTTTAAATTTGGCTTCTTTCGTATGGCCATGTTCATCAAGGAACAAAACGCCGCCGCAAACCAAAATAAATGCAAAAAATGTTCCCACACTCGTAAGGTCAACAAAAAACTGCATATCCATAAATAGAGATGGAATGGCAACAATTAATCCTGTAACAAGTGTTGAAAACCATGGTGTTTTATATTTTGGATGGATGGCACTGAATTTTTTCCACAAAAGCCCGTCGCGGCTCATGGTCATCCAAATTCTTGGTTGACCCAGTTGGTATGCCAAAAGGGCGCTGGTAATGGCAATCACAGCACTAACTGAAATAATACCTGCCATAAAGTTCATGTCCAATTTGGCGAAAACATAAGCCAATGGGTCATCTACTCTTAGTTCTGTATAATTAACCATTCCAGTCAGCACTAAGGTGATGGCAATGTACAAGACAGTGCAAATAATGAGGCAGTATATCATGGCTCTTGGCAGGTCTCTTTGCGGATCTCTGCACTCCTCTGCAGTTGTTGAAATAGAGTCAAAGCCTATAAAGGCAAAAAACACCGCGGCTACCCCACTCAAAACGCCTTGAGCACCATTTGGTGCGAAAGGTGACCAATTTTCAGGTTTTACATAAAATACTCCAACACCTATTACAACCAGAATGATAATCAATTTTAATACAACCAAAAGATTGCTTGCATTGCGAGACTCTTTGATTCCCCGGAATACCAAAAGCGTGACCAACACAGTTATCAATCCGGCAGGGAGATCGAGTATTAAATGATAGCCACCGAAGTTTGGAGCTTCAGCGTATATTTTAGCCGTTTCAAGGGCCTGCTCAGACATGTTGCCAACTGTTCCGTTTTGTGAAGCTGCTTCCAGATTTAAAAATGCAGCTTTGGCAGTTCCGGGGTCAATTGTCAACCAGGAAGGTAAATGAAGTCCAAACCCGGCGAGCATGGAAGTAAAGTACTCGGACCATGAAATCGCAACAACCATATTTGACACGGCATATTCCAGAACCAATGCCCAACCAATAATCCAGGCGAACAGTTCACCAAAAGCAACATATGCATAGGTGTAGGCACTGCCGCTAACAGGAACCATAGAGGCAAATTGCGCGTAGCAAAGTGCTGTAAAAACACATGCAATGGCCACACCTACAAACAACAAAGAAACGGCAGGTCCACCTGCAAAACTTGCCCGTCCGATGGTGCTAAAAATTCCGGCTCCTATTATAGCAGCAATACCGAATGCCGTGAGGTCTCTTACACCTAATATTTTGTGTAATTGATGACCGTCTTCACGATTCGCGGCCTCATGCACAACTTGATTGATGGATTTTCTTTTGAATAGTGCTTCCCAATTCATCTTTGAAATGTTAAATTTTATCAAAAATAACAAAATCTAATTCCTTAGTGTCAAATACATTAAATAATTAAAGAATTACTTTTGCGGAACTATTTAGGGTAAAAAAGCGTATCTCCATAATTCTAAAATTATGAACATCAATGGCCAATAGAACCAATCTTGAACCAGGGATAATCCCACGACCTAAATTAATGGTCCGTTTGATTCTCGAACAAGACGACCATGTGGTAGCACTCAAACGTAGGAAGAAGATAGGGGGAGGCTATGGTTTGGTAGGTGGTTCAGTCAGCAAAGGTGAATCATTAAAAGATGCTCTGATAAGAGAGGCCAATGAAGAAATAGGTGTCATTCTCGATAAAGATTTGCTAAAACTTGTACACGTAATGCATCGTTTTAAAAAATCAACTCAAACTGAATCTTTGGTTTTTTTCTTTAGTTATATGACCAAGCCTCAAACCCTTCAGGTACGTGAGGCGAATAAATTTAAAGAGGTAGTTTGGTTACCCGTGAACAATTTGCCACAAAATATGTCTTCATCGCTGTTGGAAGGAATGATCAGTGCAGTACGTGGAATAAACTACTCAGAAATTATTGTTGAATAATTTTTTTGCATGATAAGCAGTAATAATATATTTTTGCACCCATTATACGTTATAAACGGAATTATATTAAGATGATTCTAACATCAAGCAAAACAAATTATTAATATTCAATTAATCCCCTCACCTTTTAATATTAACAAATTCTATTAATGGAAAAAAACGTAACAACACGATACAGCGATAAGGATTTGGCCGAATTCGAAGTTTTAATCAAAGAAAAATTA
>JAEUUM010000316.1 GCA_016787375.1 Saprospiraceae bacterium | reverse complement strand
TAGTTCAGTTTTTCAAATCCACCCCACTTTTGATCATTGTACTTCCAGCCTGTAGTTGCTGATCTGTCGTTTTTACCGCCCTTGCAAGAACTTAAAAGCAAAGAACCAACAATGAGTAAAAACAATAGTTTTGAGACATTTTTCATAAACGATTACTATTCTTTTAAAAAGTTAAGCGACAAATTTATATATTACATTATACATATACACGAAAAATTGTAAAAAATATGCTAAAAAAATAAAATTTAACAGTTTTTACCTGAACATCTTAAAACAATCCTCCATTTCTCGGAGTCTTCTTTTGCGTCTCGCTGACTCTGAATTATCAAAATTAATGGTAACTGAAATCTCATGACTACCACCTGATTGACCTGACAGATCGGAAAGTGTGAAGTCATATGAATATCCGATCTTGAATATATCCTTTTGAAATCCTACAAGTCCGATTATGGCGTCCGTATTTTTGCCGGCGTGTCTGTACCAGCCTCCAAAAAAGATTTCATCAATTCCAACATAAGCACCACCATTGAGTTGATAAAATTCACCTTGCTTGACGAACATTAAATTTGGCGAAACAAATAGCCCACCATTTCTGCTATCTCCAAGACTATACTGTGCTCCTAATTGAGCAGTGATTCTTGATGGTAGGCCAACAAATAAATTGTTATTTTTACTTAGTAGACTTGCATCCGGAGAAGTAAGATGTTTTACAGATAATCCGGCATAGTATGTATTATTGTATGCCAAAACACCTGCACCTAGGTCCAATACCCCTTTAGACAAATTATCAGGTCTTTGTTCTCCACTTAAATTTTGATTTCCACTGGCATCTTTTGGTCCATACCTCGGATCAAGTTGGTCAAGAAATACGAGCTTGTCCCAATTTAATCTACTTTGTATGTAACCAGCCTCAACCCCAATCTTGGTATGAACATCGTTGCCTAAGTTAAGGTCGTAACTAAAAAAACCTGAAACTTGATTCGTTTTGAAAATGCCGTTTCCGGCGTTATCTGACATCAACAAAATCCCTGTACCAATGTTAAGGTCTGAAACAGATTGAGAATAAGTAGCTGCATACGTCACATATGCCTTCAGAGCCGGCCACTGATTTCTGTATTGAAGAGAAATGAAAGGATTAAATGTATTACCAGCAAACGCAGGATTAATCTGAATTGGTGAAGCATAAAACTGACTGAAAACTGGATCTTGTGCTCTCAACACGGTAAGTGTTGAAAACATTAACCCAGAAAAAAATAAAATTCTTGCTACTTTTGAAACCATAATAAATTATCTGTAACGTAAAAATAATTAATAAAGGTACAAATACAATACAAATTTCAAATTAACGTTTTGATAACACAAATTAATTTTCAGATCGCATACGGCAAGCTCTACATAAATACATACCATATGAAGTTTTATTTGTTTTTAGGTATAATCCTCTTGGGGACTTATCATTCTAATGCTCAAACTATCAATGGAACAGTCAATTGGGGTAGCGATTTTAGGTCAGAAACCTCTGATGGCGGAAAAACAATTTTACGATGGCCTTGCGAAACCTGCATCTTTAGTGATGAACATCCGGGTTGGCCATTAATTGGCATTGAAGTTCCTGTTTCATCATTTGGTGAGCTAAACTGCGTTATAAGCGCAGATAAATGGGAACCCGTCTCAACCCCCTCTAATATAAAGCCAGAAACTCTTCCCGAAAGTTACTCTCTCAGGTCAAATGTTTCAGGATCAAGAGGTAAATACAAGGGATTTGTTACATTTCCGGTATTGCGAAAAACAAGCTCAGGAAATTGGGAGAGAATGACAAGTTACACTCTTCAGGCAAATTTTATTCCTAAACCCATTACCGCAAACAGAACAGGTTGGACAACCAAATCGGTTTTATCAACCGGACAAAATTTTAAAATCGCCATCAATAATGATGGAATTTACAAATTAGATTACAATTACTTCAAGAACACACTCGGGCTCGATCCAGGTTCAATTAATCCAAAACAAGTTAAAATTTATGGTAATCCGGGTGGAATGCTGCCTACCTTGAACAGTATTGAAAGGCCCGATGATTTGTTGGAAAACGCAGTTTATTTTTTTGGTGAAGATGATGGTAAATTTGATCCGGGAGATTACATTCTTTTCTATGCCAATGGCGCCAATGAGACAAAATTCAATCCACAGACCAAATTAATGACTCAGGAAGTCAATCTTTACTCTGCTAAAAATTATTATTTTGTCCAAATAAGCGGTGGTGATGGTAAAAGGGTATCACAAAATAACCAGACCTTCAATCCAGAATATTGGACAAACAAATTTCTTGATGTAAAAAGGCTTGAAGACGAAAAGTTCAATTTGTTAAATACATTTGAGTACGCTCAAGGTTCAGGTAGGAAATGGTTTGGCGATGCTTACAGCTCCTCAACAGAAAAAAAATATGATTCCTATTTTATATTCAATGATATCATTTTAACAGACACTGTTTCTGTAATTGCTGAGTTCGCTGGCAGAAGTGGACAAAACTCAAGGTTTAATGTAACTATTGCAGGTAATACAATCAGCACAAGCGAAATCCCCGGAACAACACTTGGAGACGTAGAAGGCAATTACGCATACACGGGAAAACTCAATTATAAATTTTTACCGGTACAAAGTCAAATTACCCTCACAGCAAAATACAATGCAAATACGAATTCCAGTGGTTGGCTGGATTTTATTGAAATAAATGCATTCAGAAAACTTAAAATAGATTCCTCTCCTGTTATTTTCCAAGACCCAAATACCCTTAAATATAATGAAGTTGGGTACGAAATTGAAAACGCCAAACAGGATTTATGGGTTTGGAACATCACTACTCCAAATGAAGTATATCGTGAAAATATCAATTTTTCTGGCACTTCTGCAAAATTCACACGGCAACCAACTACCCTTGAGAGATTTATTTCGTTCTATCCAAATGGTTCGTTTAACAGCCCTGAATTTGTTTCAACCATAGTAAACCAGAACATCCACGGAATCGAGCAAACAGAAATGGTTATACTGTACGAAAAAACCTTTGAGGAACAAGCACTTAAACTAAAGGCTCACAGAGAATCTAAAAGTGGTCTGACAGTAAATGCTGTCAGGATAGATCAACTTTACAATGAGTTTTCCAGTGGCAGACAGGATATAACTGCCATAAGAGACTTCGCAAGAATGTTATACAACAGGACCTCATCTTTCAAATACCTTCTGCTCTTTGGTGATGCAAGTTTTGACTACAAAAACAACCTCAACAATGAGCCACATTTAAATTTTATTCCGGTTTTTGAAACGATTGAAAGTACTAATCCCATCTACTCATTTCCAAGTGATGATTATTTCGGCCTTTTGGATCCGGAAGAAGATCAGAATTTAAAAGGCTCATTGGATATCGCCATTGGTCGTTTTCCAGTTAACAATATTCAGCAAGCTGAAACTGCAGTAAACAAAGTAATGCATTATGACAACAGCCCTGTTTGTCTAAAAGACTGGAGAAACAGAGTGGTTTTTTCAGCAGACGATGAAGATTCAAATCAACACATGGGTGATGCAGATGGTATTGCAAAAACCAATGCTGCTAATTATCCTGTTTTTAATCAAGATAAAGTATATCTTGATGCCTTTCCACAGATTTCTACCCCTGGAGGTGACAGAATTCCTGAGGCAAACAATGCAATCAATAACAATATTTTCAGAGGTTGTCTTGTATATAATTACTTAGGACACGGAGGACCGAAAGGATTAGCTCAGGAAAGGGTTGTAAACATTTCAGACATTAATAGTTGGACGAATTTCGATAAACTGACTCTCTTTATTACTGCGACCTGTTCTTTTACCGGTTTTGACGACCCGAGTATTGAATCAGGAGGTGAGCAAGCTTTTAATAATCCAAAAGGAGGCGCAATTGCACTACTTACGACAACCAGAGCAGTTTTTGCATCATCAAATGCAGAACTGGTAAGAACGGTGTATGATTCATTATTTGTGAGACCCGGTGGTGAAGTACAACGCCTTGGGGAAGTTTGTCGCGAGGCAAAAGCAAAATTTGGTTATTCTG
>JAEUUM010000294.1 GCA_016787375.1 Saprospiraceae bacterium | reverse complement strand
TTGCTGTATTCGTACCGGATAATAGTGGATAGGTCACATTAGAATTCAGACCATGAAGAGCATGTCCAAATTCATGAAATAAAGTCTCAGCATCATCCCAAGAGATCAATACAGGCTCTCCCGGTTTACCTTTGATGAAATTACAGTTATTAGAGACGATGGTGGTTATGTTGCCGTTCAGTTTTTCTTGTTCGCGATATGCGGTCATCCATGCGCCTGATCGTTTTCCTTTTCTTGCATATGGGTCAAAGTACCACAGGCCGATTTGTTGGCCGCTGGTTTTGTTACTTACTTTAAATACACGCACATCAGGGTGAAATACCGGAACGTCATTTACTTGAGTGAATTCCAGTCCGAATAATTCACCCGCAACATAGAACAATCCGTCTTTTAATTTTTCAAGTTGAAGATATTGTTTTACTTCATCTTGATTCAGATCATATTTGGCTTTTCTAACTTTTTCTGCATAAAAACGGTAGTCCCAAGGCTCTATTTTAATTTTAGCACCTTCTTTGTCAGCAAGTTGTTGCATATCCTTGACTTCTTCCTTTACCCTTTCTATTGCCGGAGTCCATACAGACTCAAGTAATGCCATTGCTTTTTCCGGAGTTTTTGCCATTTTATCGGCAAGTCTCCAATGAGCGTGGGTAGGGTACCCCAATAATTTGGCACGCTCAGCACGCAATTGAAGAATTTCGGTTATGATGGCGTTGTTATCATTGGCGTCTCCATTATCGCCTCGGTTTATAAACATTCTCCAGGCTTTTTCCCTCAAACCTCTGTTGGTTGAGTAGGTTAGAAAAGGTTCAATAGAAGATCTGGTATTTGCAACAATCCAGGTTCCCTTTTTATTTTTTGAAACCCCATCCTCTGCAGCCGCGGATTTGAAGTCATCTGGTAAGCCATCAAGATCCTTTTCATTTGTTATTTCCAGGTATTTATCACCTTCATCTGCCAATTGATGCTGGCTGAATTTTGAAAACAATCCTGCCAATTTTTGATTAATGGCAGCTACTTTTGCCTTGCTGCTTTCATCAAGTTTAGCACCTGCCAGAACAAAGTTTGTGTAATAACGCCATGCCAATCGTTGTTGTTCAGTATTAAGCTTTTGCTTTTCAGGGGAATTATAAACTGTTTCAATTCTTTTGAAAAGTTGTATATTCTGGTAGATAGAATCGTTATACGCGGCGAGTTTTGGTTCCATTTCGGTTTGAACTGCTTCCAACTCAGGCGTACTCATGTTGCTTTTCCAGATATCATATATGGCTTGTACGCGTTTTAAAGCCAATCCGGTTTTTTCAAGTGCTTCAAAGGTGTTTTGAAAATTAGGTGCTTCCTTGTTTTCGGTAATTTTAGCTATTTCAGTAGTTTTTTCTTTCATGGCCGCAACAAAGGCCGGTTTGAAATCCGAAACTTTTACTTTATCAAAAGGCGGAACTCCATTATGGGGGCCTGACCAAGCTTGTAACAAAGGATTATCTATCCCAGAAGCTGATTCCTTTGATTCTCCTGATTTTTGGTTACAATGGGTTAACAACACTGAAGCAAAAAGCAAGCAGGTTATTTTTGAAAAATGATTTAACATATTTTGTTTAATTAAATTTTGAACAATCAGCAAAATTAAGAAAACATTCTAATAAGTCTCATCCAAAAATATTGGGTTGATCAACTATGGAACTTACTTTACAAGCAAACTTTTTGATAAAAAGAATATTCGAGAAATATTAAATCTTCAGCTTTTCTCTGTCATTTAAATAGACCCAAATGCTTACTTAATCAAAGACAATATTTCATCATCAATTGGATTGACACCAGACGAAAAGCTTCCAATCATTTTACCATTGGGACTTATCAAAAATTTATGAAAATTCCATTTTATGGGATGTTCAGTTTTGCCTTCAAGTTCCTGAGTAGTGAGCCATTTATAGATTGGGGCTTGATTTGAACCTTTGACTTCAATTTTTTGTGCTAAAGGAAAACTCACACCGTAATTCTTTTTGCAAAAGCTTAAAATTTCAGACTCTGAGCCCGGTTCTTGACCGCCAAACTGATTGCACGGAAAGCCAATAACTACCAATTTGTCTTTATGGCTTTCATATAGTTCTTGTAATTGGGCATATTGCTTTGTGTAGCCGCACTCAGAGGCTACATTCACCACTAGAACGTACTTGCCTTTAAAGGATTCCATTTTAAGGTCATTACCGTTAATGTCAGTGACAGTAAAATCGTAGAAATTCATGTTTTTGTTGTTTTGAGCCAGAGAAAGGTTTGTCAAAATACTTAAGAATCCTGCCAGAAATAAAAATTTATGCATGATGTAATAGGTGTTTTTTATGTAGTTAAATTCTAAGAGTTAAGGTTATTATTTTGTCAATGCAAGGTCAATAACTTGTTGCATGCTGGTTACATAATTAAATTTTAATCCTTGCAAATATTCCTGATTGATGTCTTCCACGTGTCTTCGATTTTCTTCACACAATATCAATTCTGTTATTCCTGCCCGTTTAGCTGCCAGTATTTTCTCTTTTATTCCACCTACCGGGAGTACTTTACCCCTTAGGGTAATTTCACCTGTCATGGCCAGATATTGTTTCACTGGACGCTTGGTGAAAGTCGAAGCAAGAGCAGTTAGCATTGTGATACCTGCTGATGGGCCATCTTTTGGAATGGCGCCTTCCGGAACGTGAACGTGAACATCTGATTTTTCAAAAATAACAGGATCAATTCCCAAATCCATGTAATGCGATTTGATAAAGGACAGGGCTGTGACTGCACTTTCTTTCATTACATCTCCAAGATTTCCGGTTAAGGTTAAGGTTCCCTTACCAGGGTGCGTACTTGATTCAACAAAAAGTATATCTCCTCCTGTACTTGTCCAAGCCAACCCGACTGTAACACCTGGAACATGAACACCCTGATACACATCTCGGTCGAAAACGATGGGGCCCAGGTACTTCTTCACATCTTCGTTATTAACTTCAATGTCATAAACTTCACCCATTGCAACTTTTTTAGCAACGCCACGCATAACACCTCCGATAACCCTTGTCAAACTTCTTACTCCGGATTCGCGTGTATAGTTTTGTATCAATTGTTCAAGTATCTTTTTTGATAAGCTGATCTGGTCTGCTTTTAGTCCGTGTTCTTTTCTTTGCTCGGGAATAAGGTGTTTTTTGGCAATTTCAACTTTTTCTTGAATGGAGTATCCGTTGATTTCAATGATTTCCATTCTATCAAGCAATGCCGGTTGTATGCCTTGAAGTGTATTTGCAGTGGCAATGAATAAGACTTTAGACAAATCAAATTCTATTTCCAGATAGTTGTCGTGAAATGTGCTGTTTTGTTCAGGGTCCAGTACTTCAAGCAAAGCAGATGAAGGATCACCTCTAAAATCCTTTCCAACCTTATCTAATTCATCCAGAATAAATACTGGATTAGCAGATTTAACTTTTTTAAGAGATTGAATAATTCTACCCGGCATTGCACCAATATATGTTTTTCTGTGCCCTCTAATTTCTGCCTCATCGTGTAAGCCACCCAGAGACATCCTGATAAATTTTCGTTTCAGTGCCTTTGCAATTGATTTACCCAAAGAGGTTTTTCCAACTCCGGGAGGACCGACTAAACAGAGAATTGGAGCTTTCATATCTCCTTTCAGTTTAAGAACTGCAAGGTGTTCTAATATCCTTTCTTTTACTTTTTCGAGTCCATAATGATCTTGATCCAATACTTTTTTTACTCTTTGTAGATCGAAGTTGTCTTTGGTAAACTCGCCCCAAGGCAGATCAATCATTAATTCAAGATAATTGATGCTAACCCCATAATCAGGCACCATAGGATTGGTGCGTTTGAGT
>JAEUUM010000243.1 GCA_016787375.1 Saprospiraceae bacterium | reverse complement strand
TCTCAAATCAAATTGACCAAAAGCTACCTGACCTAAAAACAATCCGAAGAGTATTATAAGAAACTTCATTTTTGTGTATTTTGAAATTAATAACGCTAAGTTAAACGGTTCATTCCATTCATATTGTGTTTTAACGATAATTTAAGACCAATTTTATGTCCAGGCTTTAAAATTCAAACAGTTAACAATACTTAACTTACTCTCAAAAAGACCTATCTTGCATTAAATTCCACGCAAAATAAAATATCATTGAAAACAATCAAAAATTAACATTGTATGCGACCTGTCTTTTCAATATTTATTAGTTTCTTCCTTTCTGTCTTTGCCAACCAAATTTATTGCCAAACAAAGACTGCTAAATATGTTCATCCTGAGGGAAAATATTATACCATAAACGGATCAAAAATTTGGACAGAAACACTTGGTAAAGGTTACCCTCTTTTCCTGATATCGGGTGGCCCCGGTGGCGCTCATGTAGGGCTTCATAGTTTCGATACTCTGTCAGCCAACCGCATGTTGATATATTTTGATGGATTCGGACGCGGGAAATCTGACCTTGCGAAAGATGTAAAGGAATATTCTCTCTCCCGGGATGTTGAAGATCTGGAACAACTGAGAATAGCCATGGGATTAAAGAAAATTGATATGCTCGGGCACTCTTATGGTTCACTTGTTGCACAAGCCTACGCAATTAAATATCCACAAAACACGAGCCACTTGATCATTGCCAATGGTTTTCACTCTTTTCTAATGTGGCAGGCAAACGACGATAATTCAAATCATGAAATAAAAACCAACTATCCGGAAGTATGGGATACCTTGATGAAAATTCGAGAGCAAGGATACATTTCCTCAGATCAACTGCACCAGGATATATATGGCCGGGTGCCATATGGATTCCTGTACGCCTACAATCCGGATAAGTTTAGGGGAGGGAGAGATCCGGAATATCCAAACAGAATGAATACAGATCTCTATTATCAAATGGTTGGCAAAGATGGAGATTTTATTGTCGGCTCAGACATTGGTAATTTTGATTTCAGAAAAGACATAGGGAAACTTAACATGCCAATATTGGTTATTGGTGGAAGGTATGATCGAGTTGCTGTACCCTCAGAAATGATCAAATACAAACAGTTTTGTCCAAAATGTGAATACGTGATGTTTGAAAGAAGTGGGCACAATCCTCAAGTGGAAGAACCTGAGAAAGAGTTCAAACTCATCAATCAATTTTTGTCAAAATGAAACTTGAATTAATTTGTCTGCTTTTCCTGATTTTTGCCAAAACTACAACCAAGGCTCAGATTCCGGACTATGTAAATAACTATTTTCAATACAAAGTCTCTAAGGACATAAATTATGGTAAAGATATTTCTTATGATGGCACGGAAACCGAGCTATTATTGGACATATATAAACCTACAAACGATGGTAACTGTCGAAGACCTTTGATGATTATGGTCCATGGCGGTGCCTGGATTGGTGGGTCAAAAGAAGATTTGCAAATTGTAGAAATGTCTAAAGAGTTGGCATCCAAAGGTTGGGTGGTGGCTTCTATCAACTACAGGCTAGGAATGCACACCACATCAAGTTATACTCCTTATTTGCTTTGTCCTGCTAATAACCCAGCTTTGTGCGCAAGGGTTTCAGATACATCAGAAGTAATCAGGGCGATTTACAGGGGTATGCAAGATGCAAAAGGAGCCATAAGATTCATGAAACTTCGCGCTGATTTAGACTCTACAGATATAAATAACACATTTGTAGCAGGTGAAAGTGCCGGTGCGTTTATATCTATTTATTCAGCTTTTTTAGATCAGGATGATGAAAAACCATCTTCTTGTGGACAATTATCAAACGCCCCAAAACCTGATTCATACCTAAACTATTGTCACAAAGCTAGCCCAAATTTGACAAGACCTGACCTTGGTGATATTCATGGGAAACTTCATATTGGCGCAGTGGATGAATCAGTACAGGGAGTTGGTTGCATTTATGGAGGATTTCTTGATATGAATATCCTTTTAAATAAAGCCTTACCAATTTATATTTTTCATCAAGCTTCAGATATATTGGTTGATTATAAAAAATCGAAACTCCTCAGCCGGCTTTCAACTTGTCTATATAACATTTGTGAACCATTTTACAATATGCCGGTGGTTTCAGGTGGTTTTTTGATAGGAGAATATTATAAAAATTTAGGGATCAAAGCTCCGCCTTACACTGCTGATATTATTGAAAATAGCACTGCTTCTGATTGCACAATCAATCCTCCGGGTCACGCTATTGACAATATTAGTCTGAGGGTTAAGAACATGGTTTCTTTATTTGCACCAATCATAATTAGCAATGGAAACAGTCCAAAGAATAATTGCTCAACATCTGTTTTTATGAATAACGAAGTTGATCATATTTCACTTTACCCAAATCCAGGTGTGGGCGGATTTATTCTCTCAGGCCTTCAAGATAATCATGCAATAGACAAAATTTCACTTTTTGATGCTTTGGGCAGAAACCTGCCAATCAAGATTCAAATCATTTCCGAAGGTGTAATAGAAGTAAAAACCGAAGCAACATTAACACCCGGTCTTTATCTTTGTCAAATAAGATCACAGAATAATAAGTGGTCAAAGGCGTGGATTTCTAATAAAAACTAAATTTTACCAAATATTACCATATTTTTTCAGAACATAATTTGTTAGACTTCGTTACATCGTGTGTTAAACAATATCAATTAAAAAATTATGAAAAAATTAATCTTGGGAGTCCTGGTTTTAGGACTCAT
Organism: Saprospiraceae bacterium; assembly: GCA_016787375.1. Lineage (GTDB taxonomy): Bacteria > Bacteroidota > Bacteroidia > Chitinophagales > Saprospiraceae > JAEUUM01. The sequence continues at coordinate 1,792 of JAEUUM010000243.1, read as the reverse complement.
GACTTCCTGCGTAAGCAAAAAGAAATTTGTTGCTCTTCAGTCTGAAAAAGACCAGTTGATGCAGTCACTTGAAAGCAACAAAAAGTTGTTGAATGATTGTAATGATGAAAAGTCAAAATTAATGTCTGATTTATCAGCAAAAGGTGTAGAAATTACAGGTGCTAACAAACAAATTAAATCACTTGAAGATCAAATATCAAATCTTCAGAATAACAATACCAACCTTCTAAAGAGACTTGAAGATCTGTCAATAATAAGTCAATCAGGAGCAGAAAGCATTAAGAAATCATTGGATGCGATGAATGAAAAGGATAAATACATCAAAAACCTTACAACATCGATGCAGCGCAAAGATTCAATGAACATGGCTCTTGTTATGAACCTAAAAAGATCGTTGGGAAGCATCAATGATGAAGATGTTCAAATTGAAGTTAAGAAAGGTGTGGTCTACATTTCAATCTCTGACAAAATGTTGTTTACTTCCGGTAGCGCAAATATTAATGCATCAGCACAGGATGTGTTAAGCAAAGTAGCTAAAGTAGTTAATGACCATAATGATTTAGACATTTTGGTTGAAGGACACACAGACAACGTGCCAATGACAGGAGCTTGTATAACTGACAACTGGGACTTAAGCGCAAAAAGGGCTACTGCAGTTGTTAGAACATTACAAAACAAATACAAAGTTGACCCGGCAAGGATGACGGCAGGAGGTAGATCTGAGTATGTACCTAAGGCACCAAACACAACAGCTGATGGTAAAAAAGCAAATAGAAGAACTGAGATCATCATTTTACCTAAACTTGATCAATTCTTCCAGTTGATGACTCCTCAAAAGTAAAATCAACCTGATTTTTAATAAAAAAAATAGCCTGGCTTTCAAGTCAGGCTATTTTTTTTATTTGGTATTATACAAATCAAGCCAGATCAAAACGATCAAGATTCATAACTTTATGCCATGCTGCAGCGAAGTCTTTTAAAAATTTAGCTTTTGAGTCATTACTGCCATAAACTTCGGCAAGAGCCCTAAGCTCAGAATTAGATCCAAAAATCAAATCTACTCGAGTACCTGTCCATTTTAAATCTCCAGATTTACGATCTCTTCCTTCAAACACATTTTGTGCTTCAGATGTTGACTTCCAGGTTGTACCAAAATCAAGAAGGTTAATAAAAAAGTCGTTTGTTAGCGTTTCTGGTTGATTTGTAAATACACCATGCTTAGATTGATCATAATTTGTATTCAAAACCCTCATTCCACCAATAAGAACAGTCATTTCAGGAGCTGTTAAATTGAGAAGTTGAGCTTTATCAATAAGTAAATCCTCAGCAGATGCCATGTGCTTAGGCTTTAAATAATTACGGAATCCGTCAGCAGTTGGTTCCAGAACAGCAAATGATTCAACATCCGTTTGGTCTTGAGTTGCGTCTGCTCGTCCTGGAGTAAATGGCATCTTTAACTCATGTCCACCATTTTTTGCAGCCTTTTCAATTGCAGCACAACCACCAAGTACAATCAGATCCGCCAATGAAACCATTTTGCCCCCAGTTTGTGAATTATTGAACTCATTTTGAATAGCTTCAAGTGATTTCAATACTTCAGTCAATTGCACAGGATTGTTAATTTCCCAGTATCGCTGAGGTGCAAGCCTAATTCGAGCACCATTTGCGCCACCTCGTTTATCGGAACCTCTAAATGTCGAAGCAGAAGCCCAAGCAGTTGACACCAACTGAGATACAGTCAAACCTGAGGCGAGTATTTTACTTTTTAAGTTTTCAATATCTTGATCATCTA
>JAEUUM010000128.1 GCA_016787375.1 Saprospiraceae bacterium | reverse complement strand
TTGACCCAAATAGATTTACCTTTTCATCAAAAATCTGGTTTACGTCTGGCTCTGAATCTTCTGCAAGACATCAATGGAGTCGGAATTGTTGAATTATCAACAGAAGATGTTGTAAGACACAGGTTGGTAAAGGCTATAATTATGGCATATGACAAACACACTGAAGAACAAAAACAGCTTCGTGAACAAGAAAAGCAAAAAGAGACATCACAAACCACAAATATAGAAAAACCATGAAAACCTCTGAAATTGTTTATCTAGGAGAGTTGAGAACTGAAGCAGTTCACATTCGCTCAGGCAATACCATTATCACTGATGCCCCTGTTGATAATCATGGCAAAGGTGAGGCATTTTCACCCACTGATCTGGTTGCCACAGCTTTGGGAAGTTGCATGGTTTCAATAATGGGTATATTAGCAAATGCTCATCAGTTGGATGTCGTAGGTGCCAAAGTCTCTGTAATGAAACACATGGGCTCTGACCCACGTCGCATAATTGGGATTGATGTTGACATTTATATGCCGGACAAAAACTACACCCACAAAGACAAAAAAATGTTTGAGCATGCCGCTCTTACTTGCCCGGTGGCAAAATCTATTCATCCAGATATCAAGCAATCAGTGAATTTTCATTGGTAGACAAATGAACATTACGTTAACCCGATTGGCTAGACCTCTGCATGGAGTAATCGATACCGGAGGTTCAAAAAGCATTAGTAACAGACTGTTAATTATTAAAGCCATTTCGTCACAGAATATTGTTATTAATAATCTCTCGGAATCTGATGACACACGCTTGTTGTTGGAATTATTAAAAGAAAATCCAGAGCTTTTGGATTGTGGTAAAGCTGGTACAACACTTAGGTTTTTACTGGCCCTAAAGGCTTTCCAAAATAAACCATGCTTATTGACAGGCGATCAAAGAATGCAAACGAGACCAATTCGCCCATTGGTGACAGCACTCAATGATTTAGGTGCCAATATTACTTATAAGGGTGAAGAGGGTTTTCCTCCTGTAAAAGTAAATACCACCAGTGGATTGAAAGGCGGAAAAGTCAGCATTGATGCCTCGGTTAGCAGTCAGTTTTTGAGTGCTCTTGCCTTGATAGCCCCTCAACTTGACAATGGGCTAACCATAGAATTAATTGGCCAAGTTGTGTCTGACTCATACTTGAAAATGACCATTGATCTGATGCAATATTTCGGAGTAAATTGTAAAAGAGAAAATAATATTATTACCATAGAGCAGGGTAAATATGAATTAAAAGAATATCAGGTAGAATCAGATTGGTCATCGGCCTCTTATTATTATTGTTTATGTGCTCTTTTGCCGGGTTCTCAAATTGAACTATTCGGGCTATACAAAAAATCACTCCAGGGCGACTCAATTATAGCAAAATGGATGGAACAGTTTGGAGTTGAAACTGAATATAAGGCAGACCGAATAATTATCCGTTCAAGAACAGTAAACTTCCCTCCAATTGTGGAGTTAAATTTTATTAATAACCCCGATTTATTTCAAACATTCGCTTTTTTCTTTGCAGTCAATGGTTGTCAGGCAGTCTATTCGGGTTTAGAGACGCTAAAAGACAAAGAGACAGACCGAATTAAAGCAGTGAAAACGGAGTTAGCTAAAGTTGGGGTAAGTCTAGTCAAATTGCCTTCCCATATGTCAAAAAAGACCCAAACTGTACATTATTTACAAGAAGGTAAAGCCAGTTTTGATAAAATATTGATTAATACATACAACGATCATCGCATGGCAATGGCCGCTTCATTATTAAGCATAACATCTGAAGTTGAGATCGAGAATAATGGAGTTGTTAAAAAATCCTATCCAAATTTTTTTAGTGATTTGCTTTCACTGGTTTAATGAAATTTAAAAAATTCAGAATAGTAAAATTATCAAGCTCTTATTAACAGGTTTGTTCATTATGAATTTACGGTCAGTAAAAATTCGACTACAATAAGTCATTTGGCGCCAAACATGAAAACTAACAGCTTTTGCTTGTAAAATCAAGTTTACATGTGGTGGTGATCATGCATTTTGCCATCTCCAGTTAGCTTGATCTTTTTGTAAGGTTTTTCAACTCCTGAATTTTGGCCCTCGGTAAGTTTGTATTTTTTGCCTGGGTCAAGATGACCATAGCTTATATATTTGTTTGAGCCATTGGCGAATTTTACTTCTACATTTTTGATGTCTTTTGCATTCCCGAGGCCAATTAATTGTTCAAGACTGTTTGCACCGAAGCTTCCACCAGCATTAACGGTTTTATATATTACCCTTTCTGCTCCGTTCTGTTCTATAACTGTGAGTTTTATTTTTGATCCGATGGCTGCTCTATTGGTTTTGGTGCCTTCACACACTATTGCAATCCATTTGTTTGGGTTGCCGGGGTTCTCAAAAAGTGCATCTTGAAATTTGTCACCAGAGAATGCGCCACCCATATTGGCATAAATATCATAATCGCCATCGTTGTCAAGGTCGGCGAATGAAATGGCGTGACCCTTTTGAACATGACCGGTATTGGTAGCTGTTGTTACTTCCTCAAATACTTTTCCATTTAAATTATGAAACATACGATTAGGTACTATTGACCTGAAATCCGGTGCACCGGTGCCAAGGTAAAAATCAAGCCATCCATCATTATCTATATCACCGTAATTACTGCCCATTGTACCAAATGGATGGGCCAAATTATATTTTTTGGTTTCGTCACTGAAAGTTCCATCCTGATTATTTAGGTACAACTTTGGTAATTCTGCTTTGACCTTTAGCCCTAGCATATCAGCAGCAAATTCATGTGCTTGTGATAAAAATGCAGTTGAATCATATGGTGATGCAAAAAGGTCATCGAAGCCATCATTGTTGACATCGAAAAACCAGCAAGGAAAACTGGCAATTGGTTTCTCTACCTCAGCAAATGTTTCTCCAAACTCCCATCTCCAATCTTTTTTTGTAGTTCCTCCCCGGTTTATAAAAAGTTTATTGGGCCCATCGAGAATGGACACATATAAATCCAATAAACCGTCATTGTTGACATCTCCGCTGGAAACTCCCTTTACGTATGCTTTAACATCCATTTTATAGTGTGCAGCCATATCTGTAAAAGTACCATCCCCATTGTTTACATAAAATTCACAAGGGAAAATCTCACCTCTTTTTACCGTTTCATTTCCTATAAATAAGTCAACAAAGCCATCATTGTTAAAGTCAAAAAATTCAGCAGTTTGAGTTGGTCTGATTGTATATAAACCTGCTTTGATAGTTATATCTGAAAAAGTTCCGTCACCATTATTTCTCAAAAGTGAATTTGGTTGTATGCCCATTCTGGTAAGTGCTTTCCATGAGCCACGCAGAACGAAAAAATCTAGGTTGCCGTCATTATCTATATCGGCTTGTTTCATGTTCAGGCCTCCGGTTAGACCGATTAGACCTGCCTCTTTGGTTCTGTCTTCAAAACTCCCATCACCTTTGTTCCTGAAATAACGCAGTTGGTCTTTCATGCCCCAAGAGCTGATTATCACATCTTTGAAGCCATCATTATCAAAGTCATCCATGATGACACCCCCTGATAATTCATTGAAGGCAAAGCCGAGTTTAATGGCAATATTCTCAAATTTGGGCATTTTGCCGGAGGAAGTCAGTTTGTTAAGAGGAAGAAGCCATTTTTTCGGAACATCATCCGGAAATTTACCCAAAGTCATGTATGCTAAATTAATTAAATATTGCGATTGAAGATCTTCAGGAAATTTATCCAGAATTTGACTGTAAAGTTTAATGGCTGCACTCGAACCTGTTTGGGCCTGGTGAATGCCTTTGCCTTTTATTGGAAATAAGCAAGATTCCTCGTTGTGGTTCATGATGCAATTGTCGACCTCTCCTTTTCGCATATAAGCGATTGCAAGCAACTCATAGACCCATTTGTCTTGTTTATTTATACTTTTTAAGTCAGGTACTTCTGCAAATAACTTTTCAAGAACAGCAATTGCTTTGTCTATTTCACCTCCTCTCGTAAGTTCAATTGCATAATTAATCATTTTGTTGATGGGAACGTTGTGCATGGCGCTCAGCTCCTTTTCAAGCATTTTTATGAACTCACTTTTTTCGTATGGATGATTGTAGAAATCAGTTCTTTTATAGATAGCTGTCAAGCTATCTGCCATTTGCTTGTTACCGGCAAACTTGTCATTGCCAGGGAAAAATGTTGAATTGTTGTCCGATTTGCAACTTGCTAACAAGGCAAATACAATGAATACACCAGTAATGGATATATATCTAATTATGTTTTTCATTCTCTTTTTCTTTGGACATTAAAACGCTGGTTTGAATTGCGTTCATTGAATATTGAATTATACTTTGGTTATGCATATTGGTTGCATTTTGTGGTTTAAGAAATCCATATTTTAATGTGTTTCTAATTTTTAAGTTTCACCGAAAAAAAAAGTGGACTCGCACAAAGCAAATCCACTTTTTGAGATAAAAGAAGGAATGTTTATTGAAGTTGGATTTGACTGGCAGAATCCTATTTCTTTGTTTCTTTTGTGGGAGGTAGTTTTTGGTGAAGTAATATAACGAGATGGTTGTCTTTTATTTCGGGCTCAAGAGATTCTCCAAATTCAACTTTAGACATGTCTAATCCAATCTTTATAAATTCTTTTTTAACATTTTCTAATCTTTCTTTTCGGATAATCGGATCTTTAGCGTTGACATTAACTTTGAAGTACAGGTTTACTGAGCTGTAAGTAGCCATAAATATTTCTTTCAACTCAATTTTGTCTACTCCTTTCAATTCAGTTTTGCCCTCCTCGAATTTTAGATACTTACAAACTATACTCTTGTCAAAGTCCTTGCCTTGATTGGTTTTTAAAAATGTGTAGAACTGGTCGCCAAATGTTCCCAGTTCAAATTGGGTGTTCCCAAAAAATGTTCGGGCTTCAAGTAGTTGATATTTTCTTTTGAGACTTAATGAATCAAATGGAGTTCCTTTGCTTTTGTCTTTTAAAACTGGATATTTTGCAAACATGGCAGCCGTATCAGAGGCAGTTAAAACGACTTCTTGGGTAGCAATAGATTTAACGCTACCGGTTTCTTTGCCTTTTGCGTTTTTGTCTGATGTTAAATCGCCTTTTTTTGCACACGATGCCAGCAATACTATCAGAGATAATAAATGTATTAGTTTCATAAATTCTATCTTTTTTGGCTTTCAAACGAAATTTGTTGAATGCAAGTTGCAATACTTAATTATAGAATTTGATTTGATAAAAAAAAATCTGTTTTAAGAATCATTTAAGGTACTTATACGTTATTATTTTTCTAGTTATCAAGCCGATTTAAGTTTCAGAAATTTTTTAAAATCTGAATTTTCCAACTATTTTCCAAAGCAAGTTAGCATTAGGGCTTACATGCGATAATCAAAACAAAATTATTATTCTTTCGTATTGAAATAAAAAAAATTCATATATGAGATTTTTTAAATATTTTATTCTGTCTTTATCTGTTGTTGTTTTTGTGAGTTCTTGTAAACAAAAAGAATCTGCAATTTCTGAAAACAATGATACCTTATTTGTTAGAATTCCGGGATCAGAATCTGGCATTGACTTTAAAAATGCACTTATAGAGAACGCTGAAACTGAGGACAATATATTGTCTTACCCGTATTTTTTTAATGGCGCAGGTGTTGCTGTTGGTGATATAAATAACGATGGTTTGTCTGATGTTTTTTTCGCAGCCAATCAAGGACCGAACAAATTGTTCTTGAACCTTGGTAACATGAAATTCAAAGATATTACCTCTACCGCAGGTATTGGTAAGAAAAATTGGTCTACCGGTGTAACTATGGCGGACGTTAATAAAGATGGTTTTTTAGATATTTATGTTTGCCAAGGCGGGAATTTCAATAATCCTGAAACAAGACAAAATCTTCTGTTTATAAACAACGGTAATCAAACATTTACTGAAAAAGCTCAGGATTATGGTTTAAACGACAAAGGTATTGGCACGCAAGCATCTTTTTTTGACTTTGACAAAGATGGTGATCTTGATTGTTACGTAATGAATGAGTGCAAGTATGAGGGAATACCTTTAAACAAAGTATTACAAGATATTACGAATCATGAAAATTTGGTTAATGCCAGTGGTAAGCTTTACAGAAATGATGGAAATAAATTCACTGATGTAACTGAGCAGGCCGGAGTTCTGCGATATGGCTATGGGCTGGGATTGGTAACCGCTGACCTCAACAACGATGGTTGGCCGGATATCTATGTTGCCAATGATTATTCTGTACCTGATTTTATGTATATCAATAATAAAAACGGAACATTTACAGACAAGACAAGAGAAATGACCCGCCAAATTGAATTCTATGGCATGGGTGTTGACGTCAACGATATTACCAATGACGGCTTACCTGAAATCGGAGCGGTGGACATGGCAACAGATGATCATTTTATGGGAAAAACCCTAATGGCCTCAATGGATGTTAAAGGATTTTGGTTTTATATTGACACACTCAATTACCAATATCAATATATGTTTAATGCCTTGCAGTTAAACAATGGAAATAACACATATAGCAATATTGCCAACATCTCGGGTGTCGCAAAAAGTGAGTGGAGCTGGGCTTCTTTGTTCGCTGATTTCGACAATGATGGATATAAAGATTACTTCATATCCAATGGTTACAAGCGCTACGCCAGAGACAATGATTTCAGGCTTGAAATGGACAGAGTAAGAAATGAAAATGGTGGATCTGTGCCATTATCAATGCGTAAAGCGATGTACGAAAAAATGCCATCCTTTAAACTCAGTAATTACATGGGCAAAAACTCAGGTCACCTTAAGTTTGAAAACGTTGCAAATGAATGGGGATTGGGTGAACCTACTTGGTCAAATGGTGCTGCTTATGCTGATCTTGATAACGACGGTGATTTGGATTTGCTTGTGAATAACATCGATGATGAAGCATTTTTGTATGAGAATAAGGCTGCACAAAAAAAGGAAAATCAATTCTTGACGGCAACACTAAAAACAACCGGTTTAATTGAAAATACAAAAGTATTTTTAGTTGCAGGAAATGATATTTTCAGTCAGGAAATGTGCCCAACACGAGGATTTTGCTCATCTGTTGACAGAAAGTTACATTTTGGACTAGGTAAACTAACTAAAATAGACGCTCTATATGTACAATGGCCGGACGGGAAAACGCAAAAAATTGATAATGTAAAACTTAATCAAACCTTGGAACTTGATCATGCAAATGCTGTTGATAAACCTCTTCCAAAGTTTCATGAATCATCAAATCTCGTCTCTAAAATCGCTCCAAGTGCGTTGGGAATAGATTTTGCACATAAGGAAAATCCATATAATGATTTTGATACTGAAAAACTTCTCCCACACCAACAGTCAACATTGGGTCCGCACATCACCAAAGGAGATGCAAACGGGGATGGATTGGAAGATATTTTTATTGGCGGCGCTGCTAATCAATCCGGTATGCTTTATACACAAACTGCAGGCGGGAAATTTGTAAAATCAGCATCTCAGCCTTGGGCTGCTGATAAGTCATGTGAAGATATGGACGCCTTGTTTTTTGATGCAGATGGTGACGGTGATAATGATCTTTACGTGGTCAGTGGTGGTGGGGGGGAAATGGCTAATTTCCCAAGAACATTGCAAGACAGGTTGTATATCAATCAGGGTAAGGGCCAATTTATGAAATCAACCGGAGCAATACCTGAAGATTTTTATGTTGGTTCTCGCGTCAAATCAGCCGATATTGATGGTGACGGTGATTTGGATCTTTTTGTAGCAGGGAGAGGTGTCGCCGGTAAGTATCCATACCCTGACCGGTCAATGTTGCTTAGAAATGACAAAGGAAGATTTACTGATGTTACTCAATCTTGGTCAAAAGATCTTATGAACCCGGGAATGGTAACAGATTTTATCTGGACAGACTTTAACAATGACAAAAAGCCTGACCTGATAATGGTTGGTGAATGGATGAATATTAGATTTTTTGAAAATAAAGGGAATGCTTTTGCAGATGTTTCTAAGGTAAAGGGCACTGCTGAACTCAATGGATGGTGGTACAGCATTGCTGAAGCCGATATCGATAATGACGGTGATAAAGATTTGATAGTTGGAAATATTGGTCTAAATACAAAATTTAAGGCCAAACCTGAAAAACCATTCACAGTCTATTCTGATGACTTTGATGGCAACGGGACAAATGATATCGTATTAACCAAAGAGTATAAAGGTAAAATGGTGCCTGTTAGAGGTAGGCAATGTTCCTCTGAACAAATGCCATTTATCAAAGAAAGGTTTAAAACATACAAAGAATTTGCAAACGCCAGCTTAGGAGATATTTTAGGTGAAGATAAATTGAAGAAAGCCCTCAAATTGACAGTCAATGAGTTTCATTCGGTTGTTTTAATCAATGAGAATGGAAAATATGTCAAAAAAGATTTGGACATGATGGCTCAAATATCACCGGTAAATGCCATAATAATCGAAGATCTAAATGGTGATGGAAATAATGACTTGATTATAAGTGGAAATAATTTTAACACAGAAGTCGAAACCCAAAGATATGATGCCGGTATTGGACTCATAATGCTGGGTAACGGAAAAGGTGACTTTGAACCAATTCCTTCATTTTTATCAGGATTTTATGCCTCTGGCAACACAAAAGACATGATACAGTGCCTAATTGGATCCGCAAAGATTCCCTACCTGATATTAGCCAATAATAACGCGGCACCTGAAATATTCAAAATAAATAAAGAGATGTTTTCTAAAATCGCATATAAATAAATCAATGAATCCGCTCAAAAAACCCATTAACATGAATTACTCATTCAAATACGTTTCCATACTTTTATTGCAATTAGTATTGGTTTTGGTTTCTTGCAAATCAAAGGAGTCCAATCAGAATTCAATAGTGGAAGGAGGAAAACTTGTACCAAAGTTTCAAGAGTTATCACCCGTTGAAACAGGACTTTCTTTCAGCAACGACCTCGATATCGAAAAACTTAAATCCGTTTTTGAGTACGTAAATGCATATAATGGCGGTGGTGTTGCTGTCGGCGATTTTAACAATGACAACCTTCAGGATATCTTTTTTACGGGCAATTTGGTAGATAATAAACTTTACTTTAATAAAGGGAATTTGAAATTTGAAGATGTCTCGGATAAGGCTGGTATTAAGCTCAGTGGAACATGGTGTTCAGGTGTTGCAACAGCAGATGTTAACAATGATGGATTTTTGGATATTTATGTTTGCAGAAATTATTATGATGACCCTGCAAAAAGAGAGAATGTTCTCTTCATCAATAAAGGTGATGGTACATTCACGGATCAGGCTAAACAGTTTGGTGTAAATGATGCTTCATACACCATTACTGCAACCTTCCTTGATTATAATCATGATGGTTTGGTTGACTTGTTAACCGGAAATCATCATCCTGACAGAACGCGTAAATTTATTGATAATTATAAGGACTACTTGAATCCTCCGAATGAATATAGTACGCATTTATATAAAAATAACGGAAATGGCACTTTTAGCGATGTAACTCGAGAAGCAAATATTCAATATTTTGGTTGGGTTTTAGGATTGAGTGCTTGTGATTATAATAATGATGGATTTACGGATGTATTTATAGCGGTAGATCACGATGAGCCTGATGCGCTTTTTATAAATGACGGAAATGGCAAATTTACAAATCAGATTTATACCGGCATGTACCACATCTCGAAGTCCAGTATGGGAGTGGATTTTGATGACATCAACCACGATGGATACCAAGACTTAATGGTGGTAGAAATGGCTGCTATGGGTAACTATAACGAAAAGGCCAATATGGCAGGTATGAACATAGAAAGGTTTTGGGAGCTAACAAAAGCTGGCTACCATTATCAGTACATGCGTAATATGCTGCATTTGAATAATGGAAACAATACTTTCTCCGAAATTGGGCAAATGGCAGGCGTTGACAGGTCTGAGTGGAGTTGGTCTCCTTTATTCTTCGATGCAAATAATGATGGTGAGCAAGATCTGTTTATCAGTAACGGTTATTATAAAAACATTCACTTCAAAGATACCTGGAAAGACTTCAACGACAAGATGATGCATGAACCTGATGTGAACAAACGGGTGTTGATGGCCAGAGAATATTGTAAAGCAAGAAATCAATTAAAAGTAGAAAATCAATTTTTTCTTAACAATGGCGATTTGACTTTTAAAGAGTCTTCAAAGGAAAGTGGAATTGGAAACAGAAAGAATCTGGGTAATGGTGCAGCTTATGCCGACTTCGACAACGATGGCGACCTTGACATGGTGGTTAATAATATCGATGAACCAGCATCATTTTATAAAAATCTAGATCAAGAAAATGGCAGTGATAACCATTATTTAAGGGTAAAATTTGCCAACAGCAAGAAAATGCACCCATTCGGAGCGAAAGTTGTAGCAGAAACCGATTTGAATACCCAATACCGTGAGTTTAATCCGGTTAGAGGTTATCAATCAGCTGTCGAGCCAATTATTCACTTCGGATTAGGCAATAACAAATCAGTAAAAAAACTCACTGTTCAATGGCCTGATGGCAAGTGTCAAACTCTGGAAGGTGTGAAGGCTGATCAGGTTATAACCCTTAATTACGACGAAGCGGCGCCCAATGTTGATTGCATTAAAAAGACTGTTCAGTATAATATTTGTTCTGATTACACAAAACAGTCAGGTATCAACTTTAAGCATACAGAAAATAATTTTGACGACTACAAAGTTCAGGTTTTATTGCCTCATAACATGTCTCAGTGGGGGCCACATATTTCAAAAGCTGACATTAATAACGATAAAATAGAAGACTTTTTTGTTGGTGGTGCTGCCGGACAGGAAGGCGCAGTTTATATCCAGAATTCAAACATGACTTTTTCGAGAATGCCCGAACCGGCTTTCTCTTCCGACAAAAAGTTTGAGGACATTGGTTCAGCTTTCTTTGATGCCGATAAAGATGGAGACCTAGACCTGTATGTAGTAAGCGGCGGATATGAATTTGGTCCAACTGGCAATATGTATCAAGACAGGTTATACCTAAATGATGGAAAAGGAAATTTTACAAAATCCAAATCTTTGCCATCCATTAGTTCAAGCGGCTCATGTATCATACCTGTAGATATTGATGGTGACGGTGATCTTGATTTATTTAGAGGAGGAAGACAGGTTGGCTCTGAGTATCCAAAGCCTGCACAAAGCTATTTCATGAGAAATGACAATGGAACATTTGTTGATGTAAGCGCTGAAATGTTACCAAACAAAGGTGTACTGGGTATGGTCACCGATGCAGAAGCTGTTGACTTAAACGATGATAAACGTCTTGATCTATTGGTAACCGGAGAATGGATGCCATTGACATTCTTAATTAATGAGGGCGGTAAATTTATAGACAGAACCAAAGATATGGGTTTTGAAGGCTCCACAGGTTGGTGGTTCAGCATCGAAAAAGGTGATTTTAACAACGATGGTAAGCCCGACTTTGTAGTTGGTAATCTTGGGACAAACTATAAATACAAAGCTTCGAAGGAAAAACCAATTGATATTTATGGTAACGACTTTGACGACAACGGCAAGTTTGATATCGTACTTGGATATTTGCTGGACGGAACAGACATGGTTCCGATAAGAGGTCGTCAATGCTCTTCAGAGCAAATACCTTCAATTAAAGAGAAGTTCAAAAGTTATAATGATTTTGCCAAAGCCAATCTTGTTGATGTGTATGGAAAAGAGAATTTAGATAAGTCAATCCATTATCGTGTTACCAACTTCAAGTCAGGAATTTTAATGAATAAGGGTGGTGGAAAATTCGAGTTGCAGTATTTCTCTAACGACGAGCAAATTGCTCCGATCATGGGAGTACAGGTAACTGATATCAATGGAGATAATAACCAGGATATCGTTATCGGAGGCAACTTATTTGTTTCTGAAGTTGAGACAGGAAGGGCTGATGCCGGAAAAGGTCGAATTTTGATTGGTGATGGAAAGGGCAATTTTAAACCATTAAGTGTCATGCAGTCAGGGCTTTACATACCAAATGATATTCGTGATATCAAACTCATTAATACCGCAACACTTGATGTGTCTTTGTTGCTAGTTGCAAATAACAATTACATTTTGGAGGTTGTAAAAATGAATAAGAAGAAGATTCCTGCTATATAACAGCTATCAAATTTGTAAAAAAAAGTCCGGCCGAACATATCTGATTCGACCGGACTTTTTTAATTGCAGGATATCACATGCATCAAAGCTTTCTCCTAAGAAGTTTTAAAAAAATCAAAAATTTTACCTTATAATGCGGATATTCGCCTTCTTTTTTAGACAAAGATGGCACAAAGTACCCAATACAAGTTGGTTTTTAGTATAGAAAGTCACGGTTATGCAGGTAATACCATTACTGCCTGGGTGGCACCATTGGCTGATTATGGGAAAGTTAAAACCGTCTCCCAAAAGATTTACCTTAATAATTTCCATGAATTTGAACTCGGGGATGAAGCCTCATTGCGGAAGATTTTTCAGGCAATGGATGAAATATCGGATGAGCAGTTAGTTTTAAAATTTGGATCAAAGATTAAGGGTGGAAACAAGCTTGAGACGATTTTCAAGGATGAAAAAATTAAGGTAGTTATTAAAAATTTCATCGAAAAAAGAATACATACAATTCTTGAATTCATTTGCCAAAATCAGATATTGCTGTGCCTTCAAATCGCACGAGATGGCTATATCGTAGATCACCTGGTTGAAGTTTCAAAATGCTTAAATCACATCAAAATTGAACTTCATAAAACGGCAACTGCTGTGTTGTACAAATTAAAGTTGTATTGCAATTCTGAACAGATAATTTTAACTCAATCCAACACAAAAGTCATTTGTAATAACCCTGCATGGGTAATCATTAATAAAAAACTTTATCATTTCAATGGCATAAACGGCAATATGATACTGCCTTTTACGAGTAAAAATGAAGTAACTGTGCCCGACAATCTGGTGGCAACATATTTTAAATCCTTTGTTTTGAAATTGGACTCTACGGTTGATATAGATGCTTCCGGTTTTGAGATTTTTAAAATTAACAACATAAGTCATGCTGAACTTCAATTGGTAGAGAGCATCTTTGATGGGAAGTATGTAATCAAACCTGCATTCAATTACGGTGCTGAAAAATTTGATTTCAACAGCATTCAGCCTGAACGAAAAAAAATGGAAATAGATGCTGATGGCAACATAAGCATAAAACATTATGTAAGAAATGGTGAGCAGGAATTGGGTTTCGTAGAGCGGCTCAATGGTTGCGAACTTGAAAAGACAACCAGCAAGTTATTTGCCATTCCACATTATGTGGCAGAAAACTGGATGGATGCATGTGACTGGTTCAGAAACCGCAAATCGCATTTTGAATCACTCGGATTCGTTTTGGCTAATTTTTATTTTAATGACAAGTCAGTTAATATGGAGCCATATTTTATTGACTCCGTTGTTAAAGAGTCAAATGATTGGTTTGATGTTGATATTCAAATAAAGGTTGGCGAATTTTCATTTCCTTTTAAGAAGCTTATTAACAACATAAAAAATGATGACAGGCTTTTTGAAATGCCGGATGGTTCAATTTTTATTATTCCGGTGGCATGGTTTGAAAAATATGCATCACTGGTACACCTTAGTGCCGACAACGGCCAAAATTTCAGGCTAACAAAAGCTCAAAAGGGACTGATTGATGGTATGGTTGATGATATTGTTTCTGTTGAAGTTGAAAATCAATCCTCATTGATTCCTGTGCCCGAGGCATTGCAAGCTACGCTCAGACCCTACCAGATTTACGGATTCCAATGGCTGGCTAATCTTTATGAAAATAATCTAGGCGCTTGTTTGGCAGATGACATGGGCTTAGGTAAAACCCTGCAATCAATTGCTTTGCTGTTGCACATTCAAGCAAATAAATCAGGAAGTGTACAGCAAAGCAGTGTATCTGGTCAACTGGATCTGTTTTCAGCAACAATCAATCCGAAGATTCGAACCTTGATTGTTTTACCTTCCTCACTTGTTTTTAACTGGGTAATTGAGCTGAATAAGTTTGCTCCAAAGTTATCGAGATATGTTCATGCAGGAAGTGAAAGGCATCGATCTTCCAGACTCATCGAAGTTTTTGAAGTAATCATCACCACATATCATATTTTAGTTAGAGACATAGATTTTTTGGCAACAATAGAATTTGACGCAGTTATATTGGATGAAAGTCAACAGATTAAAAACAAGAGTAGTAAAATGTTCGAAGCTGTGAACCGAATTTCTGCCCCTTTCCGGTTGACGTTGAGTGGCACACCAATCGAAAATAGCTTGTCAGATCTTTGGTCACAAATGCAATTTATTAACCCCGGTATTCTGGGCAGTGCTACTGCCTTCAAAAAGGCCTTTCAGGTGCCAATTGAAAAAGAAAATGATGAAGTCAAAAAAGAGGAACTACTCCGAGTTGTAAAACCCTTTATTCTCAGAAGAACAAAAAAATCTGTGGCACCTGACCTACCTGAGCTTACAGAGTTTGTTCATTATTGTGAAATGACCGATGAACAAGCAGATGTTTACGAAAAGGAAAAATCGAAGGTTCGCAACATGATTATTTTGGCTGAACTGGAGGGCGGTGGCCAGGAAAAGATTCAAATATTAAACTCACTGCAGCGTCTTCGCCAAATTGCCTCACATCCTGCTATGATATCTGAGTACGCTGAAATAAGTTCAGGCAAATTTGAAGAGTTGATCTATTTTCTGGAAAATGCCAGACAAAGTGATGAAAAGGTTTTGGTGTTTTCATCGTATGTGCGGCATCTTGAAAAATACTTTGTATGGGCAGACCAAAACAATGTGCCTTACAGCAAATTAACCGGCGAATTGGCCCAATCTCAAAGAAAACAGCAAGTTGAGAATTTTCAGGAAAAAAATATTCCATGGTTTTTTCTATCGCTAAAAGCCGGTGGGGTGGGCTTGAACCTAACCGCTGCTGAATACGTGTTCCTGATAGACCCTTGGTGGAACCCTGCTGCCGAGCAACAAGCAATAGCTCGCGCACATCGGATTGGTCAACATAAAAACGTTACTGCCATCAGATTTATTACCAAGAATACCATAGAAGAAAAAATTCTTGAACTTCAACAAAAGAAAAGAATATTAGCAGAAAGTATTGTGCAGGAAGATGAGTTTTTCTTTGCGTTAAGCAAAGAGGATTTGGTCGGTTTGGTGGATTGATTTGATGAAATCTTGGCTTGAGATTGATTTTAACACAAGCCTGTTTTTGAAATTCACTGATATTGATTCAAGACTTTTCTGATGAAATCTCAACACCATTGCGGATCGCATCTTCAAGCACATCAATATTTATTTCAAGAAGTGTTTTAAATTTTATACAATAACCGGTAACACTTGCCTTGCCGAGTTTTTGGGCATAGTTGTCTTTCAGATAATTTTTATCAGCAATACCCAGGATATAAACAGAGATTCCGGTTTTGTTCCCACTTAAACCAATTTGATAAAATTCCCTGGTTTTTCCATCAGCATATTTAATGAGGTAGCTGCCATATCCAATATTCGGGTTAGAAATTGTTTTACCTGCATCGTTTTTACCATCTAAGAACCATATTTTGCAATCAGGCATAATGTTAAGAATGATTTGCTGTATATTCAGCATATCATTTCTTTTAGTTTCAGGCAGACTTTCTAAATACTTTTCGATTTGTTTTTGGATATTCGTTTTCATCAGCAGGAAAAATAGGCATTTTTAAAATGGATAAGTATTATGATTCAAGCCCAAGTATGCCTCGAAAGCTTTCTTTACCCTCTCGAAGGGTTTTAAGGTTATTGATTAACATAATTGCCCGATCTAAACGCAGTTCAGTTGATTTTACTGAATTAACATAGTGGATGACGTACCGTTGCTTACCGGGGTTGAGCAGTTTAAATCGTCTGTAACCTTCAGGGTCTTGCATGAAAAGTTCTTCAAGTTCAGCTGGTACAGGCATTCCGTAATCGCTATTATCCAGAGACAAGCTGACTGAAACATCATCACCCGGCTTTAGTTTATAGGCATTCATTCGTTTTTTGTTGACCGATATATAGCCATCACCTTGACCCAAGGCGACCAATCCGCATTGAAATGCATCATTTTCATTAATTGAACACCATAACCTTAATTTAAATTTTCCTCCTAATTTTTCAATGACAGATTGCGGTATCAATACATAATTCATTCCAATCAAGTATTCCAAAACACCGATTTGGGAGGTAAATTTTACATTATTTTCTTGTGTCATCAAAGTTTATTTCTTTGATGAAAGGTAAATTTCGTCCGGATATTTTATTTGCTCTAAAAACAATCCTGATGCAGGCACGCTCCATTGCACCGGCATGGGAATTTTCTGTTTCAAGCAATTTCTTACTGTATCTAATGACAACTTACCGGCACCTACGTTCATACACATCCCAACGATCAGACGAACCATTCCACGTAAAAATCTATTTGCAGTAATATGAAATTGTGCTGATAAGTTATCTTCAACGAAAACCCATCGTGATTCGGTAATGGTGCATGTTTTTTGTTCAACACCGCTATTTGTTTTGCAAAAACTTGAAAAATCACTAAACTCAAGCAAGAGAGCAGCTGCTTGTTGCATAAGATTTTGGTCTAACTGGTGAAGTTGGTAATACTGAAAACTAAAGGGAATGGTAAACGGGTCTTTTTTTCCCTCAAAATAATAGGAATAACTTCTTGAATAGGCATCGTACCTCGCATGTGCAGTATCTTTTACCCGAAAAATTTCATGAAACACAATGCTTTTCGGTAATATGGCATTTAAACCCTTTAAATCGTCTTGATTAAAAACTGTGTCCATATCGAAATGCAGAAAATAATTTCGGGCATGCACACCTGTATCGGTACGACCACAACCAGTCACGGCAATAGCTTGCCTGTAAAATGTTTTGAAGGCCCGTTCGATGGTGTCCTGTACATTAGGTCTGTCAGGTTGATGTTGCCATCCATAGAATTTTGTGCCATCATAGCTCAATCTGCAAAAATACCTCATGCACAAAACTAAAAAACCCCGGCTTATAAACCGGAGTTTTTTAGTAAAACTTATTAACCAATAATTGAATTGTCTCGAGCTTGAGCTGCGCACATCAGAGCTCCTCCCAACAGTGCCAAATCCTTCATAGCAGATATCATTCCCATTTGTTTTGTAGCTGCATCTGCACTCATGGCATTCGGAACATGTATGAGAACAACAAATAACAGCAAAAGAACAGCCAATAATACACAAGCTAGTTTGTCCATTTTACCCAAAAAAATTGCAACAGCCGCTAAAATTAAAGCCACCCCTGATACATAAACCCAGGTGACGCCACCCGGAATTGGCACCATGCCGGCCATTCCATCAGCACCCATAAAGTGCATTGCGCCAAAAATTGCCATTGGAATGGCAAATAAATACTTTCCTAGACCGATAAGTGAATTCATAGTTTGATAGTTTGATTGGTTAGTTAAATGCTTGTCGATGCTAAAATAACAAAAAGATTATAGATTAATTATTTTTATTTGCCTATTAACCAAATAAAAGAACATTAACTTAATTTTCATAACCAAGTGCAAATCTTGATGATTAAATTAAAACTTTCAATCTTGAAGAATCTTGTAGCAAAATGAAGTTGTGATTGGTAGGTATTATGCTTGCATTTCGAAATGATTTAGTGAACACATCAACAAAATATTTTTTTGCAATATCTTTGTCAGCACCCGTCGTAGCCAAATGATTGAACAGGAAAATTCCATTTGGATTGAGCCTTTCTCTGATCATTTCAAGGAAATCCGAGGAAAGAAATTGTGATGGTATGCTCTCATCTTCAAAGACATCCATGCAGATCAGGTCAAATTTTTCATCGGTGCTTTCAAGAAATATTTCAGCATCTGCACAAACACAATCTATATGGTTGTTTAACCTGTGAAGACTGTATTTACTGGCAAGGTGTATGATTTCCTCGTCTATTTCAATTGCAGTTATATTTGTTTGAAGCCTGTATTTTTTTTCGAGCAGGTAAGGGATACTTCCCAAGCCCAAACCTAGAACCAAAACCTCTTTTACATCAGAAATATTGAGTTGACTAAATGCCGCATCAAAATTATCATACAAATCATCATAGGAATAAATTGCATTTTCTGTCAACAACTGAAGCCGGCCTTTTGTCAAGTTAACCACTAGCAATGGGTTGTACACCGACGAACTTGATTCAATCTTGATAGGGAAAATGTAAGAGAAGTACTTTTTCCAACTCGGTATGGCTATTTTCTCCATTCTTTGTCTGCTCCCCAAACGTATTGAAAAATATTTTTGTCTATTTCGGTTAAAGATAATCCTCTTCGAGCCATCATGGCATTTGAGGCTTCTATTGCTTTTTCTATAGCAAAACTGCTGAGTCCGGACGCACCTCCCCATGAAAAAGAAGGAATAAAATTACGAGGGTAACCATCTCCAAATATGTTGCATGACATCCCAACTACTGTTCCGGTGTTAAACATGGTGTTGATACCGGACTTTGAATGGTCGCCCATTATGAGGCCACAAAACTGTAGTCCGGTTAAAACAAACCTGCCTGTGGAATAATTCCATAGTTTAACTTCAGCATAATTATTTTTCAGGTTTGAGGTGTTGGTGTCTGCGCCCAGATTGCACCATTCACCTATGTAAGAATCGCCCAGGTAACCATCATGACCTTTGTTGCTATAACCATACAAGATGCTGTTGCCGGCTTCACCGCCAAGCTTACAATGTGGTCCAAGACTAACATTCGGGTATATTTTGGCTGCCATCTTTACTATAGAATGTTCACCCATCCCGAAGGGCCCTCTGATTATTGAACCTTCCATGATCTCAGAATCATTTCCAATATAAACAGGGCCTGCTTCCGTATTAAAAATTGCACATTCCGCCTTGGCACCAGGTTCCAAAAATATTTTCTCTGCAGACCCGATCACTCGATTGCTTTCAGATAATTTAGCTGAAATTCTGTTTTTGGTCAATAATTCAAAGTCAGAGGTGATCTGTGAACCTTGAAATCTGATGATGTCTGCAATTGAGGAAATGGATTGATAATTTAAACCATAGTCTTTTTTGTTAAAATTTTCTTTGCCATCTAGGTAAACTGACAAAGAAGTTGCATCAAACCTAGCTGCCATGAAAATACCGTTCACAGTTAAAATCGTATTGATAGGCAATGTTGAAATAGCTTCTACAATACTTGCTTCCGGTAGCAATGAGCCGTCAATCAATAAGTTGTCAGGGGCAGTTATTTGTGTAAATTTTTGCGATAGGTGTTCAGAGGTGACAAAAGAGGGATACGACCCAAGCCATTTATGCCATTTTTCGGCAATCGTTAATATCCCAATCCGAAGATCACCTACCGGACGTGAATAAGTCAACGGCAATAGATTGCGACTAGTTTGGGTATCAAGTAGCAGTATATTTAGCATAATTTAACTTTATCTCCAAAGTTATAATTATTAGTTTGGTTGAGGAAATTTTCTGCGGAAATGTGGAAATTCTAAATTTCGGAATCATTGAGTTCTCGAATCAGAGGTAGATTCTGTAAGGGAACCATAAACCAATAAAAAAAGTCCTGCAGCAATGGCAACAGGACTTTCTTTGAATCCAAAATTTCGACTTAAACGAATTTTGAGTATTTTTTGTTGAACTTATCGATTCTACCTGCTGTATCTACAAACTTCATTTTACCTGTAAAGAACGGGTGAGAGTGTGCTGAGATTTCAAGCTTAATTAATGGATATTCTTTTCCGTCTGTCCATGTAGTAGTCTCTCTTGAGTTCATACAAGAACGAGTAATAAAAGAATCGTCTGTTGATACATCTTTGAATACTACGTATCTGTAATTTGATGGATGAGTATCTTTTTTCATTTTAATTTACTTTAATAGGGCGCAAAGATAATACTTATTAGATATTTTGTAAAGTAATTTTTGATTTATTTTTTCTAAAATTACCTTAATAATGTTAAGTCAACTTTGAACAAACGCTGTTTACCATTCTTTAGTTCAACCAAAACATAATAAACATACA
>JAEUUM010000069.1 GCA_016787375.1 Saprospiraceae bacterium | reverse complement strand
CGGGGTGGCAACTGGAATTACCTGGCAGGTACAGAACGCGAAGTCAATTCCATTGATAAAATCATGCAAGATGTAGGAGTCAAAACCACCTTAAAAAAAGGCTACCAGGCAACAGAAGAATCTTTTAAAAATATGGGTGCGAACAATTCTGCTTCACCTAGAATATTGCATATTGCTACCCATGGATATTTCTTTCCGGATACAAAGACGCGTCAACAGTCTTCGGCCGTCAGTCCTCAGGAGGAAACCGTGTTCAAAATGTCAGAACATCCAATGCTGAGATCGGGATTAATCATGGCAGGAGGCAATGCAGTTTGGCATGGAAAGCAAACATTGGATGGAAAAGAAGATGGTATCCTAACAGCATATGAAATTTCTCAAATGAATCTATCCAACACAGAGCTGGTCGTTTTATCTGCCTGTGAAACAGGACTTGGGGACATCCAGGGTAACGAAGGCGTGTACGGCTTGCAGCGTGCATTCAAAATTGCCGGAGCAAAATATCTGATCATGAGTTTGTGGCAGGTTCCGGATAATCAAACTTCTTTGCTGATGACCACATTTTATAAGAAATGGCTGGAGGATAAAATGTCCATTCCGGATGCTTTTCATGCAGCGCAGAAAGAATTGCGCGATATGGGATTCGATCCTTACCAATGGGCGGGCTTTGTGTTGGTGGAGTGATGTATAGTTGATGGTGGAGAGTTGACAGTTGAAAGCTGCTTTTTAGAGTTTTTTATGTATATTGGCTTAAAATTAACTAAAATGAGAAACTTGATTCTCACTTCACTGACTATAATTACAGTAAGCCTGAATGCGCAGACAGTTGATTCAGTTGCTGTCAGGCAGGTGGATAGCCTAATCAAAATTATACGGTTGCTTATTGATAAAGAAGATTTCGATAAAGCCATCGAAGTCAATACTATTGCAGAAAAGCTAACCCTCGAAAAACTAGGCAAGGAGACCGCGGCCTATGGTAATTGTTGTTTCATCCGTGGCAGAGTGAATCATGCCAAACAAGACCAACAAGAAGCGGAAAAATGGTACATTGAATCTATAGCCATTCGGGCAAAAGTACTGGGAAAGGAACATCCCAATTATGCATCAAGCCTTTACAACCTGGCAGTTCTTAACGTGGAAATGGGCAACTACAAAAAAGCCGAACAGTTATTCATTGAATCCATAGGCATCAGGGAAAAAGTGCTTGGAAAAGAACATCCAAATTATTCCTACAGTATAAGCAGCCTCGCTGTGCTTTATAGTACCATGGGCAACTACGAAAAAGCTGAACCGCTGTACATTGAAGCCAAGGCCATTCAGGAAAAAGTTCTTGGGAAGGAACATCCTAATTATTCTGCAAGCTTGAACAACCTTGCAATCCTTTATGAGGAAATGGGTAACTACGAAAAAGCCGAACCGCTCTACCTTGAAGCCAAAGCCATCCGGGAAAAAGTGCTGGGAAAGGAACATCCCGATTATGCGTCAAGCCTGAATAACCTGGCAAGTCTTTACAGGGATATGGGCAACTACGAAAAAAACGAACGTCTCTGCCTTGAGGCCAAAGCCATCCGGGAAAAAGTGCTGGGAAAGGACCATCCCGAATATGCGGTGAGCCTGAACAACCTGGGAATCCTTTACCAGAATATGGGCAATACCGAAAAGGCAGAAATTCTTTACCTTGAAACCAAAGCTATCCGGGAAAAAGTACTGGGAAAGGAGCATCCCGATTATGCGAGAAGCCTGAACAGCCTGGCAAACCTATATTCTGATTTAGGCAACTGGCAAAAAGCTGAACCGCTATACCTTGAAGCAAAAGACATCCGGGAAAATGTATTGGGTAAGGATCATCCCGATTATGCGGCAAGCCTGAACAATCTGGCAGCTCTTTATGTGGAAATGGGCAATTATAAAAAGGCTGAACCACTGTACACTGAATCCAAAGCCATTCGGGGGAAAGTGCTGGGTATGGATCATCCCGATTATGCAGAAAGTTTGAACAACCTGGCAGTCCTTTATACGGATATGGGTTACCACGAAAAAGCCGAACCACTATACCTTGAATCCAAATCCATTCGTGAAAAAGTGCTGGGAAAGGAGCATCCCGTATATGCGGGAAGCCTGAACAACCTAGCGGATTTTTATGAAAGGCTAAAAAGATTTTCTGAATCCGCACCCTTGCTCGAAGAATTGTACGCCCGCGATCATGCTCGACTGTCGAACGCTATCACCTTTCTTTCAGAATGGGAATTGGCTAACTACACGGCTACTTTTCAAACCCAGGCAGATCATTTGGGAGGATACATCCTCGCTCGCCTCCCAAATGATTTAAGCGGAGCAAAAATTAACCAACTTGGAATCCTACCAACCCTTGAGTATAACAATGCCCTTTTTTACAAAGGCTTTCTGCTTACCGCCGCCGCTCAGTTGAATGCTTTCGCAGAAGCATCCCCGGAATCGAAAGAAATCAATAATCGCCTCAAAAGCTACCACCGCCGCCTGGCTGCCGAATATGCCAAACCCTTTGCGGAGCGAAAAAATATGGCCGAACTGGACGAAAAAGCCAATACCACTGAAAAAGAACTTGCCCGTTCCATTGTAGGTTATACAGAAGCGAAGCGACAGGTCAAATGGGAAGAGGTCATGTCCACTTTAAAAAAGGATGAAGCTGCCATAGAATTTGTTTCCTTTAAGGTTAATTTTCCTAAAAAGACCGATAGCGTAATGTATGCCGCTCTGCTTTTAAAACCCGGAACAAAACAACCTAACTTCATTCCACTCTTCGATGAAAAATCCATGGATTCATTATTGCACACCAAATCAAACCGAAAGGCGGATTATGTAAATGGATTGTACACTTTGTCCAACCGTGGTGCAGTAGCCATCGAAGCACCTAAAAAATCATTGTTTGAAATTCTATGGAAACCGCTTGAAAAAGAATTGATGGGCATCAAAACTATCTATTTTTCACCAAGTGGATTATTGCATCGCATTAATCTGGATGCTATCCCGGTTTCTGAGACCGAGACTTTGGCAGATCGATTTAATTTGATTGAGCTCAGCAGCACAAGACAATTGGTGATCCTCACACCTATAAAAAATACCAGCAACGATGCTGTTTTGTTTGGTGGAATACAATATGAACAAGACACTACCCTCCAAAATAATGAACCCCTGATTGCTTCGCGTTCGAGAGGAGAATTATCATTTAATTCCGTTGATAGTACGCTTAGAGGTGGCAGCTGGAATTACCTGGCACACACAGAGCGCGAAGTTAATTCTATAGAAAAACTGATGCTCACTGCAGGCATGAAAGTTAACTTAAAAAAAGGCTATCAGGCCACTGAAGCATCCTTTAAAAATATAGGAGTAAACAATGCAGGTTCTCCGAGAATCTTACACATCGCTACCCATGGCTACTTTTTTCCGGATCCAAAAAGCACCAAAACACGAACAGGATTAAGCGGTGAACAAGAACCTGTTTTTAAAATTTCGGATCATCCAATGTTGCGTTCCGGGCTCATCATGGCGGGTGGTAATGCAGCCTGGCAAGGAAAACAGACTTTGGAAGGAAGAGAAGACGGAATCCTAACCGCCTATGAAATATCACAAATGAATTTATCCAATACAGAATTAGTGGTGCTATCAGCATGTGAAACAGGCCTCGGTGATATCCAAGGCAACGAAGGCGTTTATGGTTTGCAACGGGCATTCAAGATAGCAGGTGCAAAATATCTGATCATGAGTTTATGGCAAGTTCCGGATAAACAGACATCTTTGTTGATGACTACTTTTTACAAAAAATGGCTAGTAGATAAAATGACGATACCGGATTCATTCCATGCAGCGCAGAAGGAATTGCGGGAGATTGGATTGGATCCTTATCAATGGGCGGGTTTTGTTCTAGTAGAGTGATTTTCAGTGCAGAGTTGAAGGTTGAGAGTTGATAGATATTGGTTAACCGTTTTAACGTAAATTGACCAAAATAAACAGTCTGATTCTACTTGCTCTGTTTTTGTTTATCATAAAGCAGTGAGTTTAAAAACACAAATGTTTGAAACATTTGTCATAAAACAACTTGACGGCTTTTTAAAATATCTTTGAGCTCGTATTGAAGTCCGATTTTGATAAAGCTCTAGAATTAAATGCCGGTGTTGAAATTTTATTCTTCATCGAAAAACAGGGCACAAACTCAGTATTGGGTGGTTTTTTTTAAAATTGGAACAGAATGAATTTTAAAAAATAATTTACCAATTAGTAGAGTAATGGTATCCGATAAGGCGGTGCATTCATAGAAAAAGAAAGACCAGGAATATTATTCCGAATGATTCAAAATTGTTTACATATGTTGGTGTTAGGAAAACAATAGCTCATTTTATTGCTTTAGATAAAAGGTCCTACAAAATATTTTTGGCTTTATAAGACAATTTGCTTCCAAGATATCAGTTTAATGATGTTACAACACCATGTTTTAAGCCATTTAGGGTTTGGGATTTATTTAAGATAGGAATTATCAAGGAATTTCAATTTTTTCATAGTTTTGGTTGTGATTTATTTCATTGACAACATAAATTCTCATTTAGCCCATTAAAATTTCAACAACTGCAAAATATTTCGATTCATGAAAAATTATATTTTATTATTGTTGGCAGCATCCACTGCCTTTTTTAACTGTTCTTCGCAAGCAGGCAAAGACAAAACATCTGGAGCACAACCCAAACTTGACAGTTTAATAGCGCAGTTTCAGGAAGAAAAATTCAAACTTTTTCCACTTGAAGCAACTTCGGCAGGTGATAACCGCTACAATGAGCTTATGCCAAATACGCTTTCTTCTGCATATCGAAAAGAGGTAACAAATTTTTATACAAAATACAGGAATGCTCTACTCTCACAAGATCGCAGCAAACTTTCTGAAAATGATCAGATGAACTATGATGTGTTGAAATGGGAATGCGACATTGCCCTGGAAGGAGATAAGTTCAAAGTTTATCTCATGCCGCTAAATCAGTTTTGGTCATTGAATTTGACCATAGGTCAAATGGCAAGTGGGAGCTACACTCAACCATTTAAAACAGTAAAAGATTATGATAATTGGCTTTCCAGACTAACCAGATATACAGTTTGGTGTGACAGTGCCATCGCAAATATGAAAGAAGGGATTAAGACTAGTTATGTTTTGCCAAAATCACTGACTTCCAAGGTGATTCCCCAATTTGAATCACTTGCGCATGGGCCAATTCAAGAACACTTATTTTATGCTCCCATAAAAAATATTCCAGCTGAATTTCCGGCAGAGGAGAAAAACAGACTCACAATCGCATACAAAAACATGATCGAAAAGAAGATCATTCCTGCTCACAAGCGTGTGCAGGATTTTTTGATCAAAGAATATCTACCTGCCTCTCGAACCACATCCGGAATTTCTGCAGTTCCAATGGGAAAGGAATTTTATGATTACATGATAAAACTGAGTACAACTACAACCAAGTCTGCAGATGAAATATTCAAAATTGGTGAAGCTGAAGTGGCAAGACTCAGCAATGAGATGTTGAAAGTTAAAGAACAAGTCGGCTTTAAGGGTGACTTAAAATCTTTTTTTGATTATATCAGAAACAAAAAAGAGCTCATGCCTTTTACCAAACCTGAACAAGTTGTGGACAACTTCAATGCTATTCATGAAAGAATGAAACCCAATCTTGCGAAGCTGTTTGACAAAACACCCAAAACGCCTTTTGAAGTAAGGCGAACAGAATCTTTCAGAGAGGCCAGCGCAAGCGCCGAATATATGCAAGGTTCCCAAGATGGAACAAGACCGGGAATATTTTACGTACCGGTACCGGATGCTTCAAAATACAATATGTTTTCTGATGAAGATTTATTCCTTCACGAAGCCATTCCCGGACATCATTATCAGATTTCACTGCAGCAGGAAAACACTTCACTTGCCACTTTCAGAAGATTGCTGACTTATAGTGCATTTGCAGAAGGATGGGCACTATATTGTGAATCAATGGGCAAAGAATTGGGTTTGTATAAAGATCCATATCAATATTTTGGCATGTTGAGTGCTGAGATGCACCGTGCCATTAGATTGGTAGTAGATGTTGGAATTCACACCAAAGGATGGACAAGAGAACAAGCTATCCAATATTCCAAAGATCATGAAGCCGAATCAGAAGCAAGTATTGTGTCAGAAATTGAGCGTTACATGGCTATTCCCGGACAAGCATTGTCATACAAAATTGGTCAGTTAAAGATTCTTGAGCTTCGTGCAAAGGCTGAAAAAGCCCTTGGAAGCAAATTTAAAATTGCCGAATTCCATAATCAGGTTTTGGACTCGGGAAGTATCCCGCTAAAAGTATTGGAAGATAAAATTGATCGCTGGATTATAAAATCAATTAATCAGTGATGAGATAGCATACAAAAAGCAAGATAGGTTTGCAGAAAACCAAGTTTATTCTTCAAGACCACAAATTTTGTGTTAGTTTCATATAAAATTTACACTATGAAAAACAACGCTAAAACAATCACAGCAGTTCTTCTAGTCATTTCCATCGGTACTTATTTCAGATTGGTATCTGATGGCACCATTAGATTGGTAGAATTTTTATCTATTTTTTCTATTGGAGTATTGACAGGTATTTTATTGGTTCAGTTTTTACGGAAATGAGCTTGTGACAAATCAAAGTTTGATGAAGTAATACAAACTGTACAAATTCATTTGAGCAGGCTCATTTTCAGGTGCTTCCATTGGGATAACTTTATCTGATGACCAGCAGTTTTTCCATTCTGATAAATTTATTGCCTTCCATAATTTTTATAAAATAACAGCCTTGAGGCAAAGTGCTTGTGTTGAGCAGCAATTCGTTACCATTTGTCTCGGCAGATAATTGTTTGATGCCTTGCATATTTACCAACTCAACATGTAAATTTTTGACAAGTTGATTTGATTTTATTTTAACTTCATTAGAAGCCGGATTGGGGACAACCTGCAAGTTTACAATTGAGCTTGCCTCATTTGATTTTGTTGTACAATTGGTACTTGCCTCAGGGATATTAAGATCCATCCAGTTTAATCTTAACTGAATCCAGGATTTTAATTGTTCTATTTCTTCTTCATAAGTTAAAGCAAGGGGTCCCGGATTTGGCCAGACATAAACCCCAAGAATTGGCCAAATAGTGAAATTCAATTTAGCCGATTCGATTACAGAATCTCTTTGATCATCGATAAATTTAAACAGTGATTGCTCACTTAAAAGTGATTCTCTAAATTCATCCCAACGGCATCTTACTGCATCCCAAAATGCGACATCACCAAACATTTTGTAAAAAAACATCGGTGGAGGTGAATATTGCAAATCGCAATATTGCTCATACATCCAGCCCTCAGGATTCTCGCCATTACAATAATTTGCATTTCTGAAACTCAGATCAAAATCCCAAAGTGGGCCTGCATGAAGCTTAC
This sequence comes from Saprospiraceae bacterium, assembly GCA_016787375.1. GTDB lineage: Bacteria > Bacteroidota > Bacteroidia > Chitinophagales > Saprospiraceae > JAEUUM01. The sequence goes on along the minus strand of JAEUUM010000069.1, from coordinate 4,940 downwards.
CTCCATCGGTAATTTTTTTCTTGTGAAAATAACTGCTCAATCGATATCCATCAACGTTTTTGCCTATTTCATTTACAATAAAATTATCTACAAAAGAGGGTACGTCGAGATAATAATCATATTTATAACCGGCATCGTTGGTGAAAGTCGGACTGTACAAAGCTTCCTCCAAGCTATCTATAAAGGATTGAATATACAAAGCCTGTTGAGATTGTAAATCTTGAAATTTAGGATATACATATTGGTAGTAGGCTTTGGTTCCCGGCACATATGACTCTCTTTTTGAAAACCAACCACCATCATCACCTTTGTCACATTTAATAATGTAACCACCTGTAACAGCGACTCCTGTGGTATCAGATGTTTTCAATCGCGCAACATCCACCCGGTCTTTGTCTCTTTTTATTGACTCCATCAAAACATAAACACCCTGATAACTATTGTCAATAAATACATTGACAAACTTCGTTCTGCTCGAATAATGCCCCATACCATTAAATAAATGATGTGCCAAAACATTTCGCATAAGGGTTTTATCAGAATAAGTTGCATTTAGTACCCAGTCACTTTCTTTTGGAAGGCCCAAAATGGAAAATGCAGAATCAATACCCATGCTATCACTGGTCTCAAATTTTAATGGCTTCTTTGCAAAGGTGAATGAAGACTGGCCTCTGAATTTTAAATTTGCATACCCTTCATAATTGTTGGGTGGATCAGTCGGGTAATTAAATGCACCCGGACCATTGTCGATAATTTCCATACTGACTGTTTTTGAAACATCCTTTTGTATTTGCTGCCCATTGGTGTAAAATTTAATGATAGGCTGTTTGCTTGCTGTAAATTCAAAAGGCTTTCCCGGATTGTTTCCAAAACTCATAGACCAATCCACAATATTACCATCATCTGCGAATGGATATGTGTCATTAACGATTAATGTCCAGATTCCATTTGGGTTTTGGCCATTGTTAAAATTACCCATTTGACCTATTGGTTTGAATGTCCCTGTGAAAGGGTAAGGAGCATTATAGATACTTTGAGATGCATTGGCATTTAAACAGGTGTTAACAAAACTGTCTAAATCCCCACCAATGTTATCTACAATTAATACCTCGGTCCCATCGGGAGCTCTGAGCACGATTCTGAGATCTGCTATCCATGTATGAGTAGCATTCAAACATATGCTTTCTAATCCAAATGATTTGTTTATTTCATCATCCAAACCACTCACATTTATGGAAAATTCTATAGGAGATCCATCTGTTGGCACACTTCCTCCGGTTGCAAAAAAGTCTGAGCGGACAATTTGATAGAAAAGCCAAGTAATAATGTAAAAACTAGTAGATTAATACGGTAGAATTTCATCTGAAAAAAATTTAAACACAAAACTTAAACTAAATTAATCAATTTTGAAAATAAATATTACACAAATTATTTGGTATTATCAAACATAATTGAATTCCAACGATTAAGTTGGCTTAAATTTAAATAACCGTCTATTCAAAAACTGTTTTCCATCGTTTATAATCTGTTTCGGTATCAATGTCAGAAAGTTTTTCAAGCAGCCCAACTTTCAAATTCAAGGCTTTCTCAATGGTTTGGTTAAAAACACTATTTGAACCCCAATCGATATTTTTAAATAATTCAGGGTAGTTTGCCTTTGCCCCGATTAAATAGTATCCGCCATCTTCTGCCGGACCAATTACCAAATCATTGTTTTCTAAAATATCGAAAGCTTCACGTAAAATTGCCATAGTGATGTATGGGCAATCACTTCCAATCAATACTACAGAACCATATTTTTTAAGGTTTTCGGTTATGGCATTCATCATTTTTTCACCCAAATCAAAGCCCTGCTGTAATCTCTTTTCAAAAATTTGGTTATCCCATCCATCATCCGTCAAAATTTCATCAGAATAATAAAGAAGTTTGGAGCAGTCATGCATTTTCAAGCAGGTATCATGAGTGACCTTTAGAAGTTCCTGGTAAATTGTAAAAGCATTGACAATACCCATTGTTTCTGCTATTCTGGATTTGACCTTACCAGGAACAGGATTCCTTATAAAAATAATAAGGCATGCATTATCTTTACTAATCACCGGTGGCTTTATCAGATTTGTCTGATGCGTTAATTTCTTCTTTTTTGACTACATGCACCTTTGAGCCTCTTTTGAGTGTTCTTGATACCAGAGCATAAGGGCCTGCAACAACTTTTTCACCAACATTAACACCACTAATTATTTGGATATAAGCATCATCTTGAATACCTGTTTTAACTTCGACCATTCTGAGTGTATCATTAGACGGAATAAAGACAACTTCCTTTAGATTAGCGTCTTTAGAATCGCCGTTTTCAGTTTCTCCGACTTTGTCTTCTCTTGTGGTAACTGCTTGTATGGGCACACAAATAATATTTTTTTCGAGATTGGTGGTTATCTCAACTGAAGCAGACATTCCGGGTCTGAACGGAAAACCTCTGCCCGGCTTTATCAAATCAGCATATGAAGCCTGGTCGATGATAATTTTTACTATAAAATTTGTGATTTTATCCGTAGCCAATGATGAACCAGTTGTTCCAAGACTGGCGGTGGTCGATGAATTGCTGATTTCGGTAACTGTTCCTTTAAATTTTTTATTTGGATAGGCATCTACATCGATGTCGACGCTGTTTCCAAGTTGAACCCTCAAAATATCATTTTCACTCACCTCTGCCTGTACCTCCATGATGTTAAGGTTTGCAATTCGCATCATTTCAGTTCCTGTCATCTGAATAGTACCTACAACTCGTTCTCCTTTTTCAACATTCAACTTACTGATAATTCCATTTGTTGGGGCGAGGATAGAAGTTCGGCTGAGACTTTTTTTAACTTCATTTAGGGTAGCTTCTGAACTTTTGATCCCGAATCCTGAAGCTCTCACATTCTCTTCTGCTTGAGCTATTGCGGTATTGGCAGCTTTCAAATTGGCTTCAAGAGCTTTCATTGAAGCCTTGCTTGCTTCAAATTCTGCGTCCGAAATGACACCATCAGTATGTAATTTTTGATTTCTTGCGAAAACTTGTTTTGAGTTTTCAAGTTGACTGGTAATTTGTTCTTTTTGTGCACGAGCAGATTCAATTGCCTTTTTAGTGCTTTCCATCTGAGATTTGGAAACATTTAGAGATGCCACACCCCTGTCAACTTGTGAAACATAAGCATCCGGATCGATTTTAGCGAGTAATTGACCAGCTTTTACCGTATCTCCTTCCTTCACATAAAGAGCGACAATTTCGCCTGAAACATCAGAACTTATTTTTACTTCAGTTTTTGGATAGATCTTTCCACTCGCTGAAACGATTTCGCGGATATCTCTTTTCTTAACTTCTTCAGTATAAACTTTGTCACCTTTTGGTCTATTTTTGGCTTTGATGATTGCTAAAGTAAACAAAGCTAAAATGGCAATAATCGAAATCCACAACCATTTTCTATTCTTTTTAACTGACATGATGTATTGACTTTAATTTAATTGAATTGGTTGACCTAAATAAAATTCCAGCACCTTGGTTCTGAAAATAAGTGAATATCGTGCGGTCAATAAATTATCTTCTGCTGTATTGGCATTATTCTTTGCTGTTATCAAATCAAGAGAATTTGAAGAACCTGCATCGTACTTTTTCTGAATATTGCTAAATGAACCGGAGGCAGCTTCAAACTCACGTTGAGCAACATCAACTCTCTGTCTGGCAGCTTTGTAATCAGTAACTGCCCGATAAATATCACTTTTCAACTTTTGTTTCACTTGCATATTGTTCAGTTCAGCTGTTTTTATTGCCAAATCAGCCCTCTGTTTATTGTAATTTGCTATTCCTGCATTATAAATTGGAACCCTTAAACTTAACCCAACTGCTTGACCGAGATTATCACTTAATTGGCTAAAATATGGCTTTGTTGAATATTGAATTCCTTTGTAAGTATAAGTAGCAATATACACGTCAGATCCATTAAAATTTATCTTTTGTGGTGTTTGTAATACTTCTGTAAGATTGGAAAGATCAGGATGAGCAAAATCAAGTATAGAACTTGAATAGTTACTGCTTATGCTTCCAAACATAGACAGACTGGGTAGACCTGCAGCTGAAGCAATTTTTTTGCCTATCTCTGCACTTTGCATTTTCAACTGGCTTGAAGCTATACCCGGATTCCTTTGTTCAGATTTTTTATATAAATCTTCAATATCAACGAGTAAGGTGTTGTCTATTAAAAACTGGTCAACGGCCGGTTTTTGTATAATCATCGGTGTTGCAGGGTCAATATTTAAAAGACTCTTGAGGTCAAGATACCCCAAATCAACATTATTTTGTTGGATTAGCAGATTTTCCTCGTCTCTTGCTACAGAGGCAACCAGATTAAGTCTTTCGTTGCGCGGAAGGCTTCCGGCATTGATGAGTTTATCGGTCTGCTCCAATTGCTTTTGGGTTGTTTCCAATCGTTTTTTTGCCATTTCAACTGCTTCTTGTGAGAGTAAAATGGCAAGATACTGTGATGCAATTGTCAATGAAATATTCTCGAAAGTTTGTTGTGCATCCTTAGTTGATGCCATCAAATCTATATTGGCCTGTTTGATGGTATTTGAAATTTGACCACCGTTATATAGGTTGATACCGGTTTGCAGGCTTTGGCTGTTAAAGTTTGTGGTTTGATTTTCAAATGTATTTGTTGCATAGTCGATGGTTCGTCCCCATTGATAACCGCCACTGGAACTATAATTTAGGGTAGGCAACCGTTGAGCCTTACTTGACTTTAAGGTAATCTTTGCCTGATCCATACCCACCACAGATTGCCTGATGGTAAGATTATTTTCTTTTGCGTGCATTATGCATTTTTCTAAAGACCAAACCTCTTGCCCAGTGATTGAGTTGATATGAAATCCTAATAATTGGACAGAGAAGCACAAAAGAAATATCC
>JAEUUM010000024.1 GCA_016787375.1 Saprospiraceae bacterium | reverse complement strand
ACCCAGCAGCATAAGTGTTTTTCGTTTTAGATCAGGAAGCTGGGTTAGTAGCAAGTAGGTATAATAGATACTCATAATATAGCCCATTGCAAAAGGAATATCTTTGGGGTTCATCATACTGTGACCCAAAAAGCTGGGTGTTAGAAAAATGAAAATCAAAGCAAGAATACCTGTTAACCAACCACCAATAGAACTTGCCAGTAAGCCTGTAAATACCATGGCTCCGGTTCCAAATATTGCTGACCATGCATGCCTGATTTTGTGATAACCCAATTGATCAGGCGAATCTTGTCCAAGAATTTTATTTGTTAGTCCACTTAAAACTTCAAAAACACCGCCATAGTAGTGCATTTTGGTTTTGGGTAGATTGAGTGCACCGGTGTCGCTTCCCATGGTTGCATAATACTTCATAATATTCTGCTCGTATTCATTTTGCATACGGTCATCTGCGTTGATGCCTGATTTTTGCGACAAAATGATGGTAATAACCAAGCAAAATATTGATAAACCCCAAAATATCTTCTTTAGAATTGGGTCCTGACTTGATGTTAGGTCAATTTTTTGTTGGAATTTTGATAAAAAAGATGGGCCAATGTTTTGAGTTTTAGCTTTTGGCTTTTGCGAGATAGCGGGGGTTGGTTTTTTATGTTGACTCAAAGTATGATGCGTTTAAACGTGTTAAATAATGAATTGCAAATATAATTGATGATTCAATATTCTTTTGACTTAATATCATCAAAGTAAAAAGTACAATTTAGAATTTAGTAAGTTTAATAACAAAAATCTAAGTGATTGTAAATTTGTAATTATATTTTTACAATGGTACGAACAAAATTGTGGTAATTTTGACATTTACTGATGAAGAAATTATTAGAAATATACAAAAGCTCATTTTCCGGTCTTGACAGGTACATTTGGTTATTGTCATTTGTAATGCTTGTCAATAGGGCAGGATCCATGGTGCTTTTATTCTTGTCGCTATATCTTACAAAAGAACTGCACTTCTCACTCTCCCAGGCCGGAGTGGTGCTGGGATTTTATGGTGCAGGTAGCATTGTTGGCAGTTATGTCGGGGGGTGGTTGACAGATCGTTTTGATTACTATAAAATAATGGTTTATTCACTCGTTATCAGTGGGTTGGTTTTATTGGGGTTGATTTTCGTGAAAACCTATTATGGCATAATTTGCATTGTATTTTTGTATAGTTTATTTGCAGATACATTTCGACCGGCCAATTCAGTAGCAATTGGCAAATTTTCAGATGACAGCAACAAAACCAGATCATTCTCATTAATGAGAATGGCGATAAACCTCGGTTTTACAATAGGTCCTGCAGTTGGAGGTTTTGTAGCACTTTATGCCGGATATGGCTATTTGTTCCTGATTGATTCGTTAACTTCAATAGGGGCTGCTGTTTTGATTTTAGTTTATTTGCCAAAGAGAAAATCAGAATCGGATGAACAAAAAAAACTCACAACCCCATTAGATGGTCTATCTGCTTATAAAGATAAATTGTACATGACCTTCATTGCTCTTGTTGGTTTTTTTGCAATTTGTTTTTTTCAATTGTTCACAAGTATTCCATTATATTTTTCCAAAGGATTGCATCTTTCAGAAGACACAATTGGGTTATTGTTGGCCTATAATGGTGCATTAATTGTTGTTATTGAAATGCCAATGGTTCATTACTTTGAAAAAGGAGGAAAAGTTATTGCTCATATTGCTGTTGGTTCCTTTTTAATGGTTTTAAGTTTTTTGTTTATTTTGCCAAACACAGGAAATTTGATATGGCCATTGATTTTTATGACTATGATAACTTTGTCTGAAGTTTTTGCTATGCCTTTCATGAGTAATTTCGCCATTTCGAGAGCTTCACCCGGCAGACAAGGTCAATATATGGCGCTCTATGCTATTGCTTACGGTGGCGCACATATCATTGCTCCAATGCTTGGATTGCGCTTAGCAGACGCGTTGGGTTTTATTTTGATGTTTGTAATTATTGCAAGTCTTAGTTTATTGGTTGGATTTGGTTTTTTAATGCTTAAGAAATTACACCCTGATGTTTCATGAAAAGGCAAAGTCATTTTTCATTGAAATGAAGTTCTGGAATGAATAATGCGATTTCATTCGTATTCTAGTTTTGAAAACTTTGTCATCTTCCCCCAAAAAAATCAAGAAACACTTTCAAATAATAATTCTTAAATTTTTCTAAGAATTAAAAAATAGCATTAATTTGCAACTGTGAAAAGATTGCTGCAGTTAACAATATTTCTTTTTGTTTATCAAGTAAAAATGTCCGGGCAAACGGATAGCCTAAAAAATAAATTAATATTTAATGGAGATTTTAGGTTTAGGGTTGAACAAGATTGGGCTACAACAGATCAATTTGGTTTTCCACTTGAAGACAAAACAAGATTGCGATTTAGGTTTAGAAGTGGCATGGAATATACGCTCAAGAACAATCTTTATTTTGGAGCCGGAATCAGAACAGGATATACTCAAAACCCTCAGGATCCTCAAATAACTTTTGGAGACAAAGGCCTGGAATTTGGTAACCTGCCAATTGGATTAGAAAAACTTTATGCAGGCTTTAACACCAAACATATTTCCGGCTGGATCGGAAAGAATTCGTTTCCATTTGAAAGGCAGAATGAATTGTTTTGGAGTGATAATGTTTTTCCAAGTGGTATATTTCTTAGTTCCAGGTGGCAACTGAAGAATGGAGTTTTAAATGATTTGAACTTGCATGCTGCACACTTTATATACAGCTCTTCTGGGACCTTGTTTGATGAACAATCTATTGATGGGGTTCAATTGGTTTCCAGGTTTTTTAATAGCAAGTTTTCATTTTTTCCGGGGTTATATTATTTTCACAAACTTCCTTCCATTCCTGAAAGCAACCTGACCAATCAGCTTAACTACTTAATAACTCATGTCGGAGCAAAAATTACTTTGTTTACCCAACCATCAATTCACCTTGAATTTGATTACTATCAAAATATGACATCACTTACAAAATATGATTTTGTTTCGGATGATTTTAAAAATGAAAAGACAGGATTTGTTGGTGGTATCATTTTTGGTGAATCAAAGTTAAAAGGAGATTGGGCATTCAAGATTTACTATGTATCGCTTGAAAAGTATGCTGCAGTAGATTATTTGGCGCAAAATGATTGGGCAAGGTGGAGTTATTCTGATCAAAACTCACCTGCCGGAAGGTTAACCAACTTTAGAGGATATGAGGCGATGGTAGGGTATATGATTGCAGAAAATTTGTCGACGAAAGTTAGATTTTTTCATACTGAGCAAATTGTCAAAACCGGCACGGTTAATGAAAAGAGCTATCGAATTAGATTGGATCTTGATTTTGCTTTTTGAAATTATCTCAATCAAACTTGAGTTCGTTTTAAACTACTTCCACAAAAGCATTTTTCCGAAAAAAAGCAGCTGTAACTTTTGTATCCTATTAAAATTAATTCTATCTTTGCGCACGTTTTGAAAAAGTTCTTTGATGAAAGACGGTTTTATTTCTTTTCAGATACCAATACTTGGCCTAGATCAGGGGGAGCATAGATATAATTTTCGATGCGAAAATGATTTCTTTGCATCTTTTGAAAAAACCTTAGTTGATAATGGTTTATTTGAAGTCGAAATGGTCCTTGATAAAAAGGTTGATACGATTGAAATGGTTTTCAACATTCAGGGAACAATTGAAACCATTTGTGATCGATGCACGGCTCCAATAAGTTTACCAATAAAAGGTAACGCACTATTGGTGCTAAAATATGCTGAAAAGGAATCGGAGGAAGATGAAATTGTATTCATTACCAGAGATAGAGATTCATTCAATATCGCTGATTTTTTGCATGAAAGTATTGAGTTATTATTACCCTTCTCAAATACTTATGATTGTGAAAATACTACTCCAAAGCCTTGTGATGAAAAAGTTTTAGAACTTTTAAAAGCACAATCAAAGAAAATAAAAATCAAAAAAGAGGACAACCCAATTTGGGAGTCTCTCAAAGACTTAAATTTAGAAAATTAAATAGAACAATAATTATGGCACATCCGAAGTCCAGAATATCAAAGCAAAGAAAACGTAAACGTCGTACTCATGATGGTGTTGCAATGCCACAACTTGCAAAATGCCCTACAACAGGTGAAACCCACCAACTACACAGAGCTTATAGTGTAGATGGTAATCTTTACTATAGAGGCAATATTGTAGTTAAAGCTGCAGAAATAGAAGACTAATTTTCTTTGAGAAAATATAAATTTGGCTCCCTTACCTTTGGTTTGTGGAGCTAAAGTTGTTTATACGATTTTTAAAGTTTTTCTAAATAACTTAGAGGGATATACATTACTACTCAATCGTGTAGGGATTCTGATTACAGCCAACTTAACCAAACACGTTGGTCAATTATGTCAATATTATTATCTTCACAAACATTCATGGTATGACCGGTGCCTCCAGATTTTGGTTTTTTTAGGTCATCATAAAATATTCCAAAAGTACAGGGTGCAATTCCTGATTTTGTTCCTAAAACTTTTATGGTGTCTCGAATAATATAGGCTGCCTTAATGCTCATCCTGTTGATATCACCGGCTACATAAGAGTCTACAAATTTTAAGTAACTTTTGTTTGTTTTGGATTGGCGAATGATTTCATCCTCCTCGAAGAGGTTAATATCATTTAAACTATGGTGAATTTCCCCATACCGTTTTTTTGAACGGTGCGTGGTATAAGGCATAATTATCTCAAGTCTTTTAGGATTAATTTCTGATACACCTTGAGAAAATAATTCATCCGAACCAGAGGCATTCCCACTCCTGAAAAGTATGTGATCCGTTTCACTTGCCAGTTTTAACCCTAAATTGACCAAATTTGTTTTGTTTTCGTCCAATACATCTCGTTTGCCCTCTAGTAGAACAACACTACCAGGATAATCAAATTTAGATTTGAATTCAGCAAATGTCATATGGCTTGTTGTTATTTAAAAACAAGGTATCCTAGCATTAACCAAACAATTCCTTTGGCCAGAAAAAAAAGGAATCCGGCAATTCCAATTTTCTTTAACGATGATTTTGAGAAAGAGAGCTTCATTTTTGATCTTGTCTTTTTAAAAACACCTAACAACGGAGAAAATAAATGGTTCTCATGACAAAAATATCATTTCATTTTCAATTATTTTAGGTTTTCAAAAACAAAAATTAACATGAGAATTAATTTTCAAGACATTATTTGATTGATAGATTAAAATCGTTTGAATAATTGATTTCAGTCAAAATGGGCAAAATTTAATTTTAAAGCTATTTTGTCTCAGTAATTTCTCGTTTTATAAATTGAATTTTTCTCTATTATGTATTCAAGTGTCAAATTAATATCGTTCGCTTCGATTTGAGTGTTTTTTTGATCGGTTTCAAGCCAATTTTTAATATGGTTTGAGAATTTTTCATCACAATTATTGAGTATTTTAATTCCTAATTTTTTCAATGCAGCTGAATTGCAAAGCTGCTCATAATGGCCTGAAATAGGTATACACATTAATTTCTTATTCAGATACAAAGCTTCCGACGGAGTTTCAAATCCTCCTCCGGTTATCAACCCTTTACAATAAATCAGACTTTCATTGAAATATTTTTGATTTACAGGAAAATAGTGAATATTTTTATTGACCATTGGTTGCTGAATTTCAGTCAAAAACCAATGCACTTTTTGAGGGAAAATTTCGTGTAGGGTTTTTTCTATGCAATATCTTTTATAAGCAGGCAAATAAATTGTAATATGCCCGTGATCTTCAGGCTTTGCTTGTAAAAATTCTTCTTTGATAATCGGAGGAAATATAAAATCATCATACTTTTCAAAATGTAACCCAACATTTGTGATCGATTTGGCATAATTGCTAATTATCCATTCTGCGATAATGCTTTTTTGATTTGGCCTAGGTGTGTGTTTTGACAAAAAGCTGGCTTGGTGGCCAAAATGTACAGAAGGAACATTTTTAATTTTACACGCCTTGGCAGTGATATATTCAAAGTCGTTTATAATCAAGTCATATTTTTCTACCGGAAGTTCCCTGGCTTGCTGATACAGACTTTTGTATTTAAAGCTCTTGAATGTTTTGTAATAATCGAGGTTGCCGCATGGTCTAAAAAACAAACTGAATCCGTCGCTCTTATATTTTACTGGAAAATCACATTCCAATGAAGAGTTAGACCCGCTCAGAAATACATCTACATCTCCGTATTGTTCAATATATGGGTACAGTTGGTGTGCTCTGCTAATATGCCCATTACCTGTTGCCTGCACAGCATACAGTATTTTCATAAATCTAAAATTTTGTAATTTGATTCAAAATCAATAATTCGTTGAATTCAAAAATCTCTGATTCAACTGACAAACCAACTTGCGAGTTTGGATTTAAATTTAAATCGTCATAATAAACGAGTCGCCATTCGCTTGCATTATATTCAAGAGCCGTGCAATGTTCAACCCAATCTCCGCTGTTTAGATACTTTACACTGCCTTCTCGGTTAGTAAATGTGCTATTTTGTGGTTGATGAATATGACCACACACTACCGTATGGAAACCTTGCTCTATGGCAAGTTCTGCAGCAGTTGTTTCAAAGTTGTTGATCCACTTTATAGCCTGTTTAACACCGGATTTTATTTTTTTTGAAAAACTGACTTTTTCATTTCCGAAATATTTTAGAATGTGATTTATTGTGCGGTTCATTACAATAAGCAAATCATAGCCTTTTCCACCTAATTTGGCAATGATTTTTGCCCAGCCCTTGGTCGTATTGTCAAATATATCGCCATGGAAAAACCAGGTAGTCATGCCTCCCAGATCAAGAATCAATTTATCAACCAACATTATGTTCCCAAGGCGGGTATTGGAGTATTTCCTGAGTACCTCGTCGTGGTTACCTGTTATGTAAAAAATCATACAATTTTTCTCAGCCATTTTTAGTAATTGTCTGATGACCTGCATGTGTGTTTTGGGGAAATAACTTTTTTTAAGATTCCACACATCAAGGATGTCGCCGTTTAAAATCAATGTTTTTACATCTATTGACCGCAAATAGGTGAGAAGTTCTTTTGCATGACAACCGTAAGTGCCTAAGTGAATATCACTTATTACTACAAGCTCCAATTCTCGTTTATCCATAGCTGCTTAATTGGCAGCAAATGTAGATGTTGTCAGTAAACTAAATATGAATGAAAGATTATGAAATTGTTGCCTTAATCATTGCTCAGCAATAGCTAATTTAAACTAAAATTGGAGTTACAAAAGCGTTTGATCAGGAATTTTATTTTTGTATAGTTATACCCCTTTCAATTTTTTTACCAACACAAATCCTGCTACTAATAGGATCAATCCAATGAAATTAGAAGAAAATATATAGGTTAAAGCAAGCTTCCATTTGCCATCTTGAAACAATTGAAAACTTTCCCATCCAAAACTTGAAAATGTAGTGAATCCACCTAAAAATCCGGTAATTACAAACAACCTTGTTAAATTGTGTTTCTCATCGACCAACAGTGCCCACGAGACACCAATCAACAAGCATCCTACAATATTTACAATAAATGTACCCAAAGGAAATCCGCTCAATGTGAAGCCCAGCGACCTGTAGGTAAAATACCTAAAGATTGCACCCAATGCACCGCCCATGCCTACCAAAATACACAACTTTAACATGGTAATTAATAAGTTATTTTATTCATTCTGAATAATTTATGAAAAAATGCTCTTACCAAAATGATTAAATGGGCAATAATATTCGGTATGAGTCCGAAATGTTTTTTTAAAATGACATACCGGTCTATTATCGATTTTTTCCACTTCTTTTTTGAAACCCCACCTGCCAGATAATTAACAAAAATCCCTGGAATCAGTGTGTTTTTTCTACTTGCTTTTAAGCATTCGATGCACCATTCTACATCGGCTGAGAGATTGTTTAGCTTGTAATCTGGTGCAATTTCCTTTCGAACAATAAAACCTTGATGAGAAACACACATTCCAAATCTAAAATCCCGCCAACTCAAATGCATTGGTAATTTTTGCGTTGACAGTTCTGATCTGGTTCCTAATTCTTTTCTATTCTCATCTACTATCATCACTTCACCATAAATTACATCGATTTCACTTGAAATGGAGGACAAGATCTTTTGCAAGATTTCAGAAGATGCAATGTGATCGCCTGCATTTACAAACCAAATAAATTCACCTGAAGCCAAATGCAGACCTTTATTCATAGCATCATAAAGACCTTTATCCCGGTCGCTGATCCAAATATCTATTGAATCTGAATTGTCATGAATAATATCCAGGGTACCATCCTGTGATCCACCATCAATTACAATGTATTCTATTTGGGGAAATTCTGTTTTACGTACACTTCTTATTGTTGCTTCAAGCAGGTCTGCGGCATTGAATACTACCGTTACAATTGTCAGTTTTCTGGGTTCCGAATCAGGTTCCATAAAGAAGTAAAAATGATTAGAATACGAAAATAAACAAAAATTTTTACCTTTGAACTTGAAGTCTTGTGAAACGGTAAAATAAATCAGATTTAATTCAAAATAACATACTAAAATATCAATTATGTTAAAAAAGTTGGTTCCGCATATTGTCGCCCTAGTCTTGATGTTTTTAGCAATTTTTCTATTGTACAGTCCATATTTTACGTCTAACAAGGTCCTAAATCAAGGAGATACCATTCGGGCGTATGGTATGCAGGCTGAAATGAATAAATACGAAAAGGAAACCGGCAAGGCACCGTTATGGACTCAATCAATGTTCGCCGGAATGCCAACTTTTCAGATTCGACCACCTGACAGAGGCAATTATACAAGGTATTTTCTTAATACCATGATGATGAACAAGAGTATGACCAATGTACCCTTTGTACTCTTTATGGCTATGTTCTGCACCTATTTTTTATTGATCGTTTTGGGGCTAGACTGGCGGCTTGCTGTTATGGGATCAGTCTGTTACGGGCTTTCTACTTATTATTGTGACTTAGCTGAAGCTGGGCATGCAACCAAAATGATGGCTCTTGCTCTTATGCCCGGGGTCTTCGCTGGATCAATTTTAGCTCTTAGAGGGAAGTATTTGATTGGTGCATCCATCTTCGGTTTGTTTGTTGCTTTACAGGTGTTGGTTAACCATATCCAGATTACTTTTTATTCTTTCCTCGCATTGGGTATATTGATTTTAATAAAGTTATGGGTAGATATTAAACACAAACAACTAAAAAACTCTCTGTTAGCTATTGGTGTCCTGGCCTTAGCCGGACTTGCTGGATTGGCAGCAAACACCTCAAGGTTATGGCCAACATATGAGTACTCAAAGGAAACCATTAGGGGGAAATCTGAACTTTCATCTAATGCCGCCAAAGGTGATGGACTTGACAAAGAATATGCATTTTTATGGAGCTATGGAATAGGTGAATCAATGACATTACTTATTCCGAATTATTTCGGTGGGGGAGCTGCACAAACGTTCAGAGGAACCGAAACCTACGGAAAAGTATTCAACAATATTTTAAACGATTACACTCAAAAAGGAATGCCGGTTGACGAGGCAAAGAAGAACGCAGAGCAACAAGTTGCGTCTTTATTTTACACCGGAAGTCAGAGTTTTGTTGGAGTTGCAATTTATTTCGGGGCCGTTATTTGCTTCTTATTTTTCATGGGAGCATTTCTCATTAGAAGTCCTTACAAACTTTGGCTGTTAATAAGTGCCGTATTTACCTTAACACTTGCATGGGGTGGTAATTTTTTCCTGAATGAAATCTTTTTTGACTATTTTCCAATGTTCAATAAGTTCAGGGCTGTTTCCATGGCCTTGGGGCTTACTCAGTTTTTTGTTGTTATTCTTGCCGTTTGGGCGCTACAAGAATTGATGAATTCTGGAATTACAAGGGAGAGAAAGTTAAAAGCTTTGTATTGGGGAGCTGGTATTACAGGTGGTATTACATTATTGGGATTGATGATGAGTTCGGGGATGTCATTTGTTGGTAAAAGTGATCAAAACCTGGGACCTGAATTGCTGGAAATTGTAAAG
The DNA here is from genome assembly GCA_016787375.1 of Saprospiraceae bacterium. Classification (GTDB taxonomy): domain Bacteria; phylum Bacteroidota; class Bacteroidia; order Chitinophagales; family Saprospiraceae; genus JAEUUM01. The sequence goes on along the minus strand of JAEUUM010000024.1, from coordinate 9 downwards.
AAGGATAGG
>JAEUUM010000015.1 GCA_016787375.1 Saprospiraceae bacterium | reverse complement strand
TAGCATCGCCCTGACTCAATTTAAATCGACAGATTACGCTGTGGGGATTTATTTCAGCTTTGCAATAAGCACGGTTTTACTTTTTGATATTTTTAAAGCTTGGATGGCAGACTATATTCGTAAATGGTTGACTCAAAAGCAGATTGCAGTTATTAGTAAGACAAGTGGAATCGCAATGGGGCTTTTTGGTATTTATTTGTTTACGAAAGGAGTCAATTTGTACTATGAATAATAGTAAAATCCCATTTAATCAATTCAATGTATTGCATTCAATCTGTGCTTTTCATTTGTGGATATGTTTGAAACGTTCCATTCAATTCTACTCTCAAATGGATGTTTTCTTACATTGCAATCTGCCTTAGAACAAATCTGACAAGAAAAATCAAGACAACCATCGGTGTGAACGAATAATTCCACGCTTTCACCGTAATGTTGCTTAACAATTCTGTCGAGCGCTTCCACCTCAACATGGGCTTCGTGAACATTTAAATACCAAGGAACGGTCAAATGACAATCGAGGTGTAATACTCCACCATATTTTATGATTCTTAAATTGTGGAGGTCAATCCAGTTTTCTTTTCTGGCTTGATTTAAATTCTCTACCACCTCGGTAAGCAAAGACTCATCAGCCTCATCCATCATACCGGCGACTGAGCTTCGCAAAATTTTATAGCCGGTTATGATTATAATAACAGCAAATAACAATGCAACTGCACTATCAAGCCAGGAAATTTTCGTCAGAAATAATAAAATTAGCCCAATGATAATTCCGATTGTCGAATATGTGTCAGATTGTAAATGTTTACCGCTTGCAATCAATGCAAGGGAATTGTTGGCTTTTCCTTTGTTTATAGCAAACTGCCCAATTAGGAAATTAACTATGGCTGTTAAAGCAACCAGTATAATACCAACATCCAATTTTTCAATATTATGTGGGTGCTTCAAATTATTGATTGCTTCAAAAATAATGATTATACCTGCCACTGAAATCAATGTCCCTTCTATCGCTGCTGACAGAAACTCAACCTTTCCATGCCCATAAGGATGGTTTGCATCTTTGGGCTGTGCAGATAGATATAAGCTATAAAGTCCTATAAATCCTGAAATTACGTTAATTGTGCTCTCTAATGCATCGGTCAGGATGGCAACTGAATTTGTCAGGTACCAGGCAATAAATTTTATAACAAAAAGTACTACGCCAGTTAAGGCAACAACTTTTTGCATTTCAAAATTCTGCTTAGAGGCGGTTTTGGTCATCTTGATTATTTTAGCCTACACAGCATTTTTTTTTCAAATCTAAGATTGAACTTGATTTGCCTATCACGATGAGTGTATCTCCTTTTTCCAAGACTAGGTCTGCACTTGGGTTGATGATAAACTCACCTGATTTGTATTTAAAACCAATTTGTATGATGTCATTATTTCCCATTTTTTTGATATCACCTAATTTTTGATTCTTAAATTCTACCTTTAAATTTTCAAATTGAATCTCCTCCAGTTTTAAGTGATTAGCACCCATACCGGACAAAATATCTGTAAACCTGATTAAGTCAGGTTTTATAATGAGATTTGCCATGTGAGATCCTCCAATTGAATCAGGCATGACTACATGGTCAGCACCGGCTCTTCTGAGTTTGATTTCTGTGGATTCCTCCGAGGCTCTGGAGACAATAACGATATGACTATTCAATTGTCTTGCTGTAAGCGTGATAAATACATTGTCGGCATCATTCGGGAGGGCAATTATGATGGCTTTTGCAGATTTGATATTGGCAGCTATAAGGGTTTCATCCAAAATTGCATCTTGGTTAATGTAGTTACTGTTGTTAAAAAATTCCTTCTTCTGCTGAATTTTAGATTTATCTTTCTCTATTGCAATGCAAGTCTCACCACATCGTGTCAACTCTTCCAGCGCTTTACTGCCATTTCTACCCAAGCCACAAATGATGATATGATCTGTCATACGATTGATTTTTTTTTTGACTTTGTAAGATTTGTACATTTTTTGCAGTCTGCCTTCAAAAATGTATGAGGTAATCATTGATATGGTAAAGGTCAGAATTGCAATGTTAAAAAGTAAATAAAATGATGTGAAGAGCATACCATTCTGACTCAATGGCCTTACTGTTGTATAACCCACTGTCGAAATTGATACGGCAGTCATGTAAAATGCTTCCAGGAGAGAATAATTCTCTATTATCATAAATCCTGCTAATCCGATAACAAAGCTGATAATTACCAACCCAGCGGCGAGGAAGAAGCTATTCAGATTCTGCTTTTCTGTAATCATTCAATCAAAGTTAATGTATTGGATTATTTCCTCGATTCCGCTTCTTTTGCAGATTTTAATTTGATTTTTTCTTGTTTTTTGAAGTACCCTTTAAAGAAAAAATTATGTTTGAGTGCTTCCATATTTTGACTAAATGCCTGCGTTCCGGATTCGATATTTGCTAAACTTTTGCTTATGTTTTTGGTCATTTCTTCATCCTTTAACAGGCCATTTACCGGTCCCTTTCCACTTTGAACTTCCCGATTGATATCGCTCAATAATTTTTGAAGATCTTGTGTGACCTGATTTGCATTTTTAGCTGTTTGATTCACTTGAA
>JAEUUM010000002.1 GCA_016787375.1 Saprospiraceae bacterium | reverse complement strand
AACAAACCAAACACAGTAAAGAAGTTATCCAACCCGGTGCTTATCAAACTTCTGAATATTTTAAGTTTCTTCACAATAAGAAAATCGGTTTGGTTATTAACCAAACTTCATGCATTGGTAACACCAATATTGCAGATTCTCTTATTAGAGCCGGATTTCAAGTTCAAAAAATATTCGCACCAGAACATGGTTTTAGAGGGCAGGCAGATGCCGGTGAAGAAATAAAAGATGGAATTGACCTAAAAACAGGAGTACAAATTATTTCATTGTATGGTAACAAAAAAAATCCATCAAATGAAGATCTTAAGAACATAGACATTCTGATATTTGATATTCAAGATGTTGGGGTACGGTTTTATACCTATATCTCAACATTACATTATATTATGGAGGCAAGTGCAAATAACGGTATTCCCTTGATTGTGCTTGACAGACCAAACCCTTTGGGTTTTTATATTGATGGTCCGGTTCTGGATCTGAAATACGCCTCTTTTGTTGGCATGCATCCAATCCCAATTGTTTATGGATTAACTATTGGAGAATTGGCGCAAATGATTATTGGTGAATCTTGGTTAAAAACTGACAAAAAATGTGATTTGAAGATTGTGGCGTGCAAAAATTATAACCACTCTAAATTATATGAGCTTCCTATTGCACCTTCCCCCAATTTAAGAACCCAAAGAAGTATATTGTTGTATCCAAGTCTTTGCCTATTTGAAGGAACAAAAGTCAGTGTAGGAAGAGGTACGGAATATCCGTTTGAAGTGTATGGTTATCCGGGGTATTCAGGTGGAAACATCAACTTTACACCAATACCAACAACAGGTGCAAAAGATCCACTTTACAATGGATTAGTTTGTAATGGATTTTCACTTAACAATCTTCCAATGAGTGATCTGATTTCTGATAAATCAATAAAGCTAAACTATCTGTTGGATATGTATCAGACTTCATCTAAATCTGATTTCTTTTTGCCCAATAATTTTTTCAACAAGCTTGCGGGAAATGAAATATTACAAGAACAAATAAAATCAGGTATGAATGTTGAGCAAATCAGAAGTACATGGAAATCAGAACTGGAAAAATACAATTTGATAAGAAAAAAATATCTACTGTACAAAGACTTTCAATAGGAAACATTTTAAAAAGCAAACTTTAATTGAGCTTTCAGTTCTGTTTTGTGATTATCATTAATTTCGTCAAGGCCAGATCCAATTATTTTCTGATCAGCTAAGATAGTTTGAGAAATACCTGCTTCAAGCATGATATTCCTGGAAATTCTGCTTCTCAAATTAAGATACCATCTTGTTCCTTTGAAATAATATGGAGGGATGGAAAAACTGTAAAGCAAGTCATTTTCAAATGAATAAATTCGGCTGTTGTAATCCTTTGTGTCAAAATATGCTAATCTTGCTGTAAAACTTACCGGGAATTCAATGGGTTTATAAAGTACGTCTTGGTAAATCATAAAACACTCAGAATCGGTTTTATCTGCGGCTTTAAAAAATGACCATTCTGCACGATTTCGGAGCTCAAGCCGTTTATTTAATTTATGTGCAAAATGGATTCGGATTTGTTGTCTGTTTTGTGCACCAACCAATTGAAGATTTTCGTCAGCTGAAACATTTTGAGCTTTGGTTTCATTGCGATATTGGATATAAATATCTAACTTCCTCTTAATTGAATATTGAATTTTACTTATAAATTCTTGCCCAATAGACGGAGATGCTACATTAAATCTTAACCATGGATTCTTCCACAAATCAAAATATGCATCAATTGTCCACCCCTTGGCAGGGTAAATTTTTGTGCCTAGGTATAGGCCATTTTCATTTGATCCATTAGTGCCTTCTGCAAACACCCGTGGATTTAGTACTTGATAATCAACTGGAAGGTATCTATGCAAGATAGCCAAATCAACACGCCGATCAAGGGTGACCAAAACACCATTTATTG
>JAEUUM010000442.1 GCA_016787375.1 Saprospiraceae bacterium | reverse complement strand
TGATTTACTGGCTGTACTGGAATCTGTAATGATAGGTGAGAGATACAAGTACCTTGCTCAGGTCTTCCAGGCACTTAGAATTGAAGTGAATGACGAGATGAAGGCCTTAAAAGAACTTTTGGTTCAAGGTGGAGAGGTTTTGGGTAATGGTGGCAGATTTGTGGTTCTGAGTTACCATTCACTTGAAGATCGTCTTGTGAAAAACTACTTTAAGGCAGGAAATCCGGAGGGAGAGCATGAGAAGGATTTTTACGGTAACATAAAGAAAAGTTTTAACATGTTGACCAAGAAACCAATATCACCAAGTGATGCGGAAAGAAAGATGAATCCAAGGTCAGGAAGTGCGAGGCTCAGAGTTGCTGAAAAAATATAACATTGAATTTTAACAAAATGAACAAGTTTAAACTACTATTAAAAAACAACAAAATCAGTCCGGCTGAGGCATTTCACCACTTGCCTTATCTGGCATTTTTGACTTGCCTGGTAGTATTAAATATTGCAAACGGATATATAACGATAGCAAAGATTGAGGAAATCCAATCCTTGCAAAAAGAAATAAAAGAGCTTAGATGGCAATCGATTGATCTTGAGTCAAAAATGTTATCTGAAGCAAAAGAGTCACAAATTTCACAGCGCGTTTCTTCCCTTAATCTGGAAGTTTCAAAAAAAGTCCCAAAAACAATTGTAATCCCATAATTTTTATACAAAACCATGAATTTTAAGAATGAGTTGCTGTCAAGGGTATATTTGGTAATGCTGATTGTAGTGTTGGCAGCACTTCTCATTCTTGGACAGTTGGTAAAAATCGGATTGATTGAACGCGATAAGTGGATCAAAATGGGTGATAAATTTAGTTTTTCACTTGAACCAGTTGATGCTGAAAGAGGAAATATTCTTACAGAAAGTGGTGCTACTTTGGCCACTTCACTACCTTTTTATGAACTTCGAATGGACGCAGGTTGCCCATCGTTGACAAATGAAATTTTTAGTAAAAAACTAGATTCATTGTGTTACTGCTTGTGGAAATTTGTTGATCCTACTATTAGTCAAAAATCCTGGAAGCAAAAAATAGTCATGGCACGTCACGATAAAAATCGGTATTTGCTTCTTAAAGATGATATAGGGTATGATTTGTTTGAAAAAGTAAAGACTTTTCCAATATTTAATTTGGGTAGAAACACCGGAGGTCTCATAGGCATCCGGAAAAGTAAAAGAGAATTCCCATATGGAAATCTGGGAAGACGTACCATTGGTTATTCTATGCAAACAGTCCAACCTGTTGGGATCGAAGGGGCTTTTAATAATTTCCTCAGAGGCGAACAAGGTATGAGGCTTATGCAAAAAATACCTGGAGGAAATAAAATACCGGCCGAAGATTTTGACCGTATTGCGCCCATTAATGGGAAGGATGTGGTCATAACACTTGACGAGTCCATACAAGATATTGCACATGATGAATTGTCAAATGCATTAATCCACCATAATGCAGAGTATGGTTGTGCGGTAGTTATGGAGGTTAAAACCGGTAAAATCAGAGCCATGGTTAACCTTGAGAAGTCAAATGGCGGGTATGTAGAAGCACTTAATTATGCATTGGGTGGCTCAGTTGAGCCTGGGTCTACTTTTAAAGCTGCAAGTGTTCTTGCTCTTTTGGAAGATGGATACCTGGATAATATTACCGATACCATTAAATTATTCAAGGGAAGAAAGAAATACGGAGATAAAGAGATGAAAGATGCTCACGACCATAACATTGATTCAACTGACCTTAAACATGCTTTTGCAATTTCTTCAAATACCGGTATCTCTAACCTTGTCAATACATATTATGGCAACAATCAGGCAGGTAAATTTATCAATCGTTTGAAGCAGTTTAGATTAAATGAAAAAACCGGCTTGGAAATTCCGGGCGAAGTAACCCCGACGTTAAAGGAAGCTTACAGTTCAAAAGACTTGTGGAGCGGAACAACTCTTCCTTGGATGTCCATTGGATATGAACTAGCAATTACACCTTTACAACTTCTTACATTTTACAATGCCATTGCGAACGATGGTACGATGATGAAACCTTACCTGGTGTCTGAGATTAGAGATTACAACAAAGATTATGTTGTAAAGTCTTTTGAACCTCAGATTTTGAAAAAACACATTGCCTCCAGAAAATCGATCAGATTAATGAAAGAATTACTGGAGGCTGTTGTTGATGTTGGAGGAACTGCGGCAAATCTTGCACCTAAAGATTATAAAATAGCAGGTAAAACGGGAACATCTCAAATGAATTATCAAAAAATCAACAATGCCACAAATTTTGGATATCGGTCAAGTTTTGTGGGATATTTTCCTGCTGATAATCCTATGTATTCCATGATAGTTGTTGTGTCTGAACCTAAGCAGAATGGCTATTATGGAGCGTATGTTGCAGGACCTGTTTTTAGAAATATTTCCGATAGGATCTTTAGCAGAATGTACGACAGGCACATTGCATTCACTGAAACCAAATTGGATCCGGAAGTTGCTTTGAAGAATAAACCTAATCTCGTTTCGGCTGGTTATCAATCGGATCTTTCTTATCTACTTGACAAACTTGATCTGCCTTTTGACCATGACGTCAAAGGAGAATGGGCTAAAACTTCAAAGGAGAATGATCAGATTAAATTAACTGATAAAAAATTAGATTCAAATAAGATACCGAATGTAATTGGCATGGGACTTCGTGATGCAACATATTTATTGGAAAGTATGGGCTTGAAAGTTGAAGCGGTTGGTTGTGGAAAAGTGAAGCGGCAAAGCATTGCACCCGGCACTTTGGTTACCAGGCAGATTGTCAGATTGTTTCTTGGTTAAATAAATATAATCATGAAACAATTAAGCAACATATTGAATGAAATAAAGACATTGAAAGTCCATGGTAGCTTGGATTGTGCAGTTAACGATGTTGCAATAGATAGCCGTTCAGTTAGGCAAAATACACTCTTCCTTGCCTTGAAAGGTTCAGTTTCTGATGGCCACGATTTTATTGATTCAGCAATCAATAATGGTGCAGTAGCAATAGTTTGTGAGGT
>JAEUUM010000401.1 GCA_016787375.1 Saprospiraceae bacterium | reverse complement strand
CTATATAACCACAATTGACGAGTATAAGGTTAAAATTGATGAACTTTTCAGGCTAGGTGGCGATCAATTACTCTTGCAAGGAGGTCATCATCCTGATCTTGGTTTGTCCTTTTATTGCGACACATTTCGTAAACTGAAGGAGTTATATCCTGATCTTAAGCTCCACGCTCTGGGGCCTCCTGAAATTGCTCATATTTCAAAACTTGAAAAGTTAACTCATTTTGAAGTCCTTAAAGCTCTCCAGGAATCCGGATTAGATTCCCTGCCCGGTGCCGGCGCAGAAATTTTATCTGACAGAGTACGAAGATTAATTTCAAAAGGTAAGTGCGGTGGTCAGGAATGGCTTGATGTGATGAAAGCCGCCCATCAACTTAATCTTACAACTTCTGCCACCATGATGTTCGGTCATGTAGAGACCAATATGGAGCGGATGGAGCACCTTGTCGCAATCAGAGATGTACAAGAACAAAAACCTAAAGACTCTAAAGGGTTTATTGCATTTATACCATGGCCTTATCAAGACGAAGGAACTTTGCTTAAAAAACTCAAAAGAGCCCGGAATAGATGTACAGGAAATGAATACATTCGAATGATAGCCATTAGCAGAATTATGTTACCGAATATTGACAATATTCAAGCTTCCTGGTTAACGGTTGGAAAACAAGTTGCTCAAATTTGTTTACATTCAGGTGCAAATGATTTTGGTAGCATCATGATTGAAGAAAATGTAGTCTCTGCAGCAGGTGCAGCATTCAGATTTACTGCCGATGGAATTCAAAAGGCGATTTCTGAAGCCGGTTATATTCCCCAACTAAGAGATCAACAATATTGTAAGCGCGCATTGCCGCCATTTTTAGAACAACAAATTCTGGACAAAACGAAAATGATTGTTGACTAATGCCTGAAGTTTTGTTCGACCAAATTAAAGAAGCGGCAGACTTCATCAAATCTGCTGTAACAAGCAAACCATCTATAGGTATCATTTTGGGTACGGGCTTAAATAATCTTGCCACAGAAGTTGAAGATCCCATTTCTATAAATTATAAACAAATCCCTTGGTTTAATAAATCAACTGTGGAGTCACACAAAGGAGAGATGGTTTTTGGAAAAATCTCTGGCAAACCTGTTGTGATTTTAGCAGGAAGGTTTCACTATTATGAAGGTTATTCTATGCAAAGTGTAACTTTTCCGGTGAGGGTTTTAAAGGAATTGGGCGTCAAAACCATGTTAATAAGCAATGTTTCCGGTGGTGTAAATGAAAAATATGAAGCAGGAGATTTAGTTGTTTTGAAGGATCACATCAATTTGTTGCCTGAAAATCCTCTTCGGGGACAAAATGATGAACGACTAGGTCCGAGGTTTCCTGACATGTCTGACACTTATGATTCCGTTTTACGGAATCTTGCATTAAAAATAGCAAAACAGAATAATATTCCTTGTCATGAGGGTATTTATGTTGCTCTGCAAGGTCCAAATCTTGAAACGCCCGCAGAATATAATTTTATCAATATAATAGGAGGTGATTTGGTGGGCATGTCAACGGTACCCGAGGTATTGGTATCAAGACATGCCAATATGAAGGTGTTGGTCGTTTCGATTGTTTCAAATAAATGTTTTCCATTATCCTCAATAAAAAAGACCTCCCTTGATTCTGTAATTGCTGTTGCCAATACTGCTGAACCAAAACTTAGAACAATATTTAAAGAAATTGTGAAGAACATTTAACATCATGGTAGAAGGGCCGGAGTTTATTGAAATAATTGGCGCGAGGGTGCACAATTTGCAAAACATTGATTTAAAAATACCCAGAAATCAATTGGTTGTAATAACGGGTATTAGTGGGAGTGGAAAATCTTCCCTTGCTTTTGATACAATCTATGCTGAAGGTCAGCGCAGATACATGGAAACATTCTCTTCTTATGCTCGACAGTTTATGGGTAACATGGAAAAACCCGATGTTGAATATATTGGCGGACTAAGTCCGGTTATTTCAATAGAACAAAAAACGACTTCAAAAAATCCTCGTTCTACGGTAGGTACGGTTACAGAGATATTAGATTTTCTGCGCCTGCTTTACGCAAGAATTGGAGACGCCCACTCCTATATAACAGGTAAAAAGATGGTGCGTTACACAGAAGTTCAGATGCTTGAGCATGTTTTTAGCAATTTCAATGAACAAAAAATTACCATTTTATCTCCCTTAATCAGAGGCAGAAAAGGACATTATCGAGAGCTCTTTGATCAGATACGCAAACAGGGTTTTTTAAAAGTTCGGATAAATGGGGTAATGCAGGAAATTGTACCAAACATGCAACTAGAGCGGTTTAAAACACACGACATAGAAGTGGTAGTAGACCGCATTCTGGTACAAGACAAAAGTAAAGATCGTTTGCGAACTTCTATGCAAACAGCTCTCAAATCCGGTAACGGAATGGTAATTGTACTCGGAGAAAACGATGAGGTATTTCCCTATTCCAAGCACTTAATGGATCCAGAGTCCGGTATATCTTACGAAGAACCTTCTCCAAATACCTTCTCTTTCAATTCTCCTTATGGCGCTTGTCCTTCCTGTAATGGCCTAGGGACGCTAAATCAGGTAGATATTGAAAAAGTCATTCCCGACTACAACAAAACCATTAACGATGGTGGTATTGCTCCCTTAGGAGAGGTGAGACAAAATAATTTATTTGACCAACTTCGCCTTTTCGCTAAAAATCACAGTTTTACTTTTGCAACTCCGATTAAAGATATTCCCGAAAATGCGCTCAACACCATACTTTTTGGAGGAGATAAAACGTTTAAACCTTCAACTTCACTAAGCAAACATGATTTTACGAGCTTTAACTTACCGCTCGAGGGTCTTTTTAATATGCTTCAGAGGTGGTACAAAGAATCAAGTTCAGATAATATACGATCATGGGCCGAAGAATTTATGACCATCGTAACTTGTCCTGAATGTAATGGTAGCCGACTTAGAAAAGAGTCGTTATCTTTTAAACTAGCTGACAAAAATATAAGTGAATTGTGTGACTGGAATATTTATCAACTGCACGAGTGGATTAAAAATTTACACAAATTACTGGATAAAAAGCAAAACCAAATAGCTTCTGAAATAATAAAAGAGATTGAACTTAGACTAGGGTTTTTGTTAAATGTAGGGCTCAACTATTTGTCCCTGAATCGCCCTGCTCGCTCCTTATCAGGTGGGGAATCACAACGTATTAGGCTTGCTACACAGATTGGTTCACAATTAACCGGTATAACATACATTCTAGACGAACCAAGTATTGGACTTCATCAGCGTGATAATCTAAAATTAATTCAAGCCCTTAGGGAACTAACAGATATCGGCAACAGTGTCCTGGTTGTAGAACATGACAAGGACATCATGATGTCGGCTGATTATATTATTGATCTTGGCCCCGGTGCAGGCAAGCACGGTGGCTTCTTAGTGGGAGAGGGAACTCCGGAACAATTTCTTACTCTGCAAACGGTAACCTCTCAATATTTGGCAAATTATAAACAAATAGAGATTCCCAAAAAGCGCAGAAAAGGAAATGGTCAATTTCTTTTGCTCAATGGTGCAACCGGGAATAACTTGAAAAATGTAAACCTTAAAATTCCACTTGGATGTTTTGTATGTGTCACGGGCGTTTCGGGAAGCGGAAAATCAACTTTGATAAATGATACGCTTTATCCAATACTTCGTAAACATTTTTATAACAGCAAACAAAATCCGCTCTCTTATAAATCCATAACTGGGTTGGAGTTTTTAGATAAAGTCATAGAAATCGATCAAACACCAATAGGTCGAACTCCTCGTTCTAATCCGGTGACATATACCAATGTGTTTGGAGATATCAGAAAAATTTTCTCTGACTTGCCGGAATCCAAAATTCGTGGCTATAAACCAGGACGATTTTCGTTTAATGTGAAAGGAGGGCGTTGTGAAGAATGTCAGGGAGCGGGAATGAAGACTATTGAGATGAATTTTTTGCCTGATGTACAAGTAGAGTGTGACTCTTGTCTTGGAAAAAGATACAATCGTGAAACTTTGGAGGTTTTGTATAAAGGCAAATCAATCAACGATGTTTTGAACATGACTGTTGAAGAGGCCGTAGAATTTTTCGAAAGCTACCCTCCAATCTATCGGAAGATAAAAACACTTCAAGATGTTGGTTTATCATATATTTCTCTTGGCCAGCAAGCAACAACACTTTCAGGAGGAGAAGCACAACGCGTAAAATTATCAGAAGAACTATCTAAAAAAGATACTGGCAAGACTATTTACATTTTAGACGAACCAACTACCGGTTTACATTTTGAAGACATAAAACTACTGCTATGTGTTTTGAACAAATTAGTTGACAAAGGAAATACCGTATTGATAATTGAACACAACATGGATGTTATCAAGACCGTTGATTTTATAATTGATATTGGTCCTGAAGGTGGAGACAAAGGGGGAAACATTATCTGTTCAGGCACTCCGGAAGTTGTTTCCAAAAACATTAATAGTTTCACAGGAGAATTCCTGAAAAAAGAATTAGAAATACACACTATTCAACCTGAAA
>JAEUUM010000387.1 GCA_016787375.1 Saprospiraceae bacterium | reverse complement strand
GAAACGAAACATGGCCATAATGTGCAAAACCTGATTTGTTGGTTAGTGGTAGTTTATATTGTTTCATAAATTCAGAAAGAAAAAATCGCATTTCTTTTTCGGGGATATTGCGACTGGATGGCTTGAGATAATAAACCATGTAATCAATTTGACCATCAGGTGCGAAAAAAGTATTCAGCCAGAATTTTGCTCCTTTTAGTTCAAAATTGGTCCGGGAGGCAAAGACCTGCATTTCCTGAAGCATACCCATCCAATACTTGAAAGCTTTGTTTACATCATCATCACAGGCCGACAAGACGGAATTAGGGTAACGGGCTGTCATTTTGTCGTATTCTTTTTCATGTTCTCCTATGATAAAAACCTTGGGTAGTTGGATGGTATCCGCAATTTGATTGCATAATGATTTATCGAAGTGACTGTTTTCTGCGCTGAGATTTAGGCCCGGCAAGACTAAAAATAATATAACAGAACACTTCACTAGATGCAGGAGAATTGATTTTATCATGGGTCTTAGGATTTTCAGTTAATACGTTGGATTTCGATTTAAATTACTTTGAGGATACAAAACTACAGAAAAATGCCTCATTTTTGTGGCAATAATCTAAAAAATACAAAATATGCTCATTGATGTGGTATTTGCGATTTGCATTGTGTACGGTTTTTATATGGGTTATAAAAATGAACCTATGAACAAGATCTTTAGATTGTTCCCATTTCTTGCCGGTTTGTTGACTGGTATTTACCTTGGGCCAATCATATATGATAAAGTGGCAGGTATGTGGGGAAGTGATGGCGTTCTGCTGTTCTTAATAACTTTTATTTTTTGTTGTTTTATAGGGTGGTCGTTTAGCAAATATCTGGCCGATATGTTTACAACCGCTGCAAAAAAAGCCAATATTAAAAAACCGGAAAAAATGTTAAACGGTATCACTTTGTCTTTTTTGTTTGCTATTTTGTTCAGTGGATTAATTGCTTTCTTCAATAAAGCTGAAATTATTTCATCCAAAACAAAAGACACTTCGATTAGTCTTACTGTTTTAGAATCTTTACCAATCAAGGTTAAAGAGAGCTTTTCCAGACTTCAGCCCGGATTCAAGAAATTTTACCAAAAATCAAATGAGGTAATAGACCACAAAAAATCTGAAGATTAGTCAAGGCTAATTTGTTTTAGTAGTTCTTGGTAATTGACCGCCACAATCTGGATTTTTTCGAAACCTAAATAGTGCTTTGATTCAAAAACCATACTTTTACACTTTTGTTGTACCGTTAAAAGTAATACCAAGAGCACGCCATGGAATTAAAGGAAGTCAAAAAGAGCAAGTCAAAACAACCTCAAAGCAATAACAATAAAATCCTTATCAAAGGTGCTCGCTCAAATAATCTTAAAAATATTGACCTCGAAATACCTCGCAATGAGCTCGTTGTAGTAACAGGAGTCTCAGGTTCTGGTAAATCTTCCATCACCATTGACACACTGTATGCAGAAGGGCAGCGCAGGTATGTTGAGAGCCTTTCAGCTTATATCCGCCAGTTTTTAGGAAGAATGAAAAAGCCGGAAGTTGACTACATAAAAGGTATCTGTCCTGCAATAGCAATCGAACAAAAAGTATCCGGTGGCAATAACAGGTCTACTGTTGGTTCGATGACGGAGATTTATGATTTTATTCGTCTGCTTTATGCAAGGGTTGGCAAAACCATTTCACCCATTTCAGGACAACAAGTTAAAAAGCATCAAATCTCAGATGTGACAGATTATATACACACTCTTCCTGAAGGTGAAAAAGTACTGATTTGTATGCCATTGAAAAGACGATTCAATGGTAAAAAGCCGGAGATGGTTTTGGACATGATTCAACAAAAGGGATTTAACAGACTTGTATTAAAAAATGAAATTCTGCAAATTGATGATATCATTTCAGACAAATCGATTCTTAAATCTCTGCCTGTCGACTTTCATGATATTTGGGTGGTTGTTGACAGGGTTATTGTACAACACGATAGTGAGGAGAACAAACAGCGAATGGCAGATTCCATTAACATATCATTTCAAGAGGCAGAAGGTGAATGTATTATTTTAACCAATGAAACACCCAAACTTTTTAATAATCGATTTGAACTTGATGGAATTGAATTTTTAGAACCAAACGCTCAACTTTTTAACTACAACAATTCTTATGGTTGTTGCAGAACCTGTGAGGGTTACGGCAAAATTATGGGCATTGACGAAGACAAAGTAATTCCTGATAAATCCCTTACTGTGTTTGAAGGTGCTGTGGCTTGCTGGCGAGGTGAAAAATCAAATGAGTACCTGACCGCCCTTATAACTGCTGCACACAAAGTCGGGTTTCCGGTGCATGCACCCTATAAGGATCTATCCAAATCTGAAAAAAACATGCTTTGGAAAGGCACTGCTTACTTTTCGGGTATCGACAGTTTTTTTAAAATGCTTGAGGAGCAGTTGTATAAAATTCAAAACAGGGTGCTCTTGGCAAGGTATAGAGGCAGAACCAACTGCCCGGAATGCGATGGCACCAGACTGAGAAAAGAAGCAAGTTACGTTAAAATCAATGATACAACTGTTGGGGAACTCTTAGAAATACCTATTGATGAAATGCTTGAGTTTTTCAAAAATCTAAACATTTCAGATCACGACACACAAATTGCCAAAAGAATTTTGCTCGAGATTAATAATCGATTAACCGTCATGATGGATGTTGGTTTAGGATATTTATCATTAAACCGCATCTCAAACACATTGAGTGGTGGTGAGACTCAGCGCATAAATCTGACCAGAACTCTCGGCAGCAATCTGACCAATTCGATGTACATTCTTGACGAACCTAGTGTTGGACTGCACCCGCGGGACACAGCACGCCTGGTGAGTGTTTTGAGGAAGTTGCGCGATTTGGGGAACACCGTTATCGTTGTAGAACACGAAGAAGAAGTTATTAAGAATGCAGATTATCTAATAGACATGGGGCCGGGAGCAGGTATACATGGTGGAGAAGTTGTATTTGCTGGTGCGTATAATGATATCTTTTCAAAAGCAGAAGGTAGCCTTACAACAAAATATATGAATGGCAGGATGTCAATTCCTCTGCCGGCTATCAGGCGAAAGTCGGCCAATCGAATTGAAATTTCTAATGCAACCCTGCACAATTTAAAAAATATTTCAGTAACCATACCATTAAATGCATTTACTGTCGTAAGTGGTGTGTCCGGCTCAGGGAAAACTACTTTTGTGAAGGATATTCTGTATCCGACTTTAAAAAAACTGGTTGAAGGTACATTGGAGACTTCTGCAGGGTCAGTTCAATTAAAGGGAGATTTTAAATTAATCACAGGTCTCGAGTTTGTTAATCAAAGTCCGATTGGTAAATCTTCCAGATCAAACCCAGTCACCTATGTGAAAGCTTATGATGCAATCAGAAAATTGATGTCAGAACAACCACTGTCCCGAATCCGTGGTTTTGAATCCAGACATTTTTCGTTTAATACTGATGGTGGAAGGTGTGAAGCATGCCAAGGTGAAGGTTCGCAAGTTGTTGAAATGCAGTTTCTTGCGGATGTACATTTAATTTGCGAGGATTGTAAGGGAAAAAGATTCAAAGAAGAAGTTCTCGATGTGCAATACCATGAAAAGAATATTTTTGAAATTCTAGATTTGAGCATTGAAGAAGGAGTAGAGTTTTTCAAAACAGAAAAAGACATTGTAAGGAAACTTCAACCACTCATTGATGTTGGCCTGGGTTATGTAAAAATGGGTCAATCATCGTCATCGCTATCAGGTGGTGAAGCGCAAAGGGTTAAGCTCGCATCATTCCTCACTCGTGAATCAGCAGGTGAACATATCTTTTTCATATTTGATGAACCAACAACCGGATTACATTTTCATGATAATCGAAAGCTTCTTGATGCAATGCAGGCACTAGTCGAAAAAGGTCATACGGTATTGGTAGTCGAACACAACATGGACATCATCAAATCGGCAGATTGGGTCATCGATCTGGGACCTGATGCTGGCAAACACGGCGGTGAAGTTGTATTTCAAGGTACACCTGAAGATCTGGTAAAAGTTGAAAAGTCCTATACCGCAAAATTTTTAGCTGAAAAAGTTAAATAACCAATGGGAGAACTGAAAAAGCAATGCATTCAATTGTTTTTACGACTTTTGATATCGAACTATTATGGCATAGGTAAGCAATTAATTTTTTGAAGGGTTTGAATTTTAAAGAACATTGCAAACAAAGCGATGATTAAATGTTGACGATGCAAAGGTCATGTTAGACAATAAGCAAAATTGACCAATATAAAGTACGATAATTATTGATCCCCTTTCTTTGAAGTGTAAATCGCAAAAAAAATCCCTACAAATCTTAGATTTGTAGGGATAGTTACTTAATCCTAAAAATTAATTAAGTACCAAGAAAACAGGTATTATTTGTTATCGTTGCTAACGGTCTTAACAGCAGCATCAGCAGATGCACCTTTTTTAGCGCAACATGCTCCTGCAGCAGAATTTTTTGAGCAAGAAGCTTTGCTTGTACAACAAGATTTTGCAGAACCTGAAGCATCAGATGGACTGACGTTTACAAATTTTCCCTCTTTTGAGCAGTACTCAACTTTGTTGTATGAAACTTTGCCACTTTTCTCACAAACTTCTTTTCTTACGTAATATGAAGCACCAGTAGCCTCATCTTTTCTTTTTTCAATAGAAGCATCATTAGAAGCCAAAGTTGCTATCGCTGCATCATCAGGAGTTGCTGTACTGGCAGATGCTGTTTTTGTGCAAGCTGCACCCGATTTCTTAGCACAACAAGCTTGTGCGTTTGCACCTAAAGAAAAAACACCTAAAAGTGCTACTACAAAAATTAATTTTTTCATTTTAAATTATTATTTATTGATAAATACTTTTCTCGATACAAAGTTAAGTTTTTGACTGATGAAAATCAAGTAATACTTTTTGATTAAGACAAATTTAACTTATGATTATTACACATCTTCATCATGTTCATGATCGTGGTATTCTGCTGCCAGTTTCTGTTGAATATCAATAGGTACAGCCTGGAATTCCGCAAATGACATCTTGAATTTTGCCCTACCCTGAGATATTGACCTTAAAGTTGAATTGTACTGATACAGTTCAGCTAAGGGGACTTTTGCAAGAATTTTTTGGTAGTGGCCATCACTATCCATTCCGACAATCATGGCTCGACGGGTTTGCAGGTCGCCCATGATGTCACCCATTACTTCATCCGGGCAAAGGATTTCGAGGTTTTGAATAGGTTCCAAAATCTGAGGGTTCGCGTTTTTGAAAGCATTCTTGAAGGCCTGTGCACCTGCTATCTGAAATGCCATATCATTCGAATCAACAGGGTGCATTTTGCCGTCAAAAATGCAAACTCTGATATCCGTGCAAGCTGAACCTGTCAGCGGACCGTTTTCCATTTTCATCATAACACCTTTTTTGATGGCGTTAGAGAATTTGGCGTCAATAGAACCACCAACTATACACCAAACAAAAACGAGTTTCCCGCCCCACGGCAATTCATCTATTTCTGTTTTTTTGACATTTAGACCATGTGGGTCTGGCATACCCTCATGATACGGCTCAATACGCATGTGAACCTCTGCAAACTGTCCCGAACCTCCTGATTGTTTTTTATGTCGGTAGGTTTCATTTGCCTCACGAGTTATTGTTTCCCGATAAGGGATTCGTGGCCTTTCAAATTCCATATGGATACCATTAACTTTTTCTATTCGGTATTTGATGATATCCATGTGCAGTTGACCTTGGCCATGCATGATGGTTTGTTTTAATTGACTATTTTGTTCCAAAATAAGGGTCGGATCCTCTTCCTGAATTTGATGAAGTGCCTTGATGAGTTTTTCCATATCCTGTTTACTCGGCGGTTTTACACCTGCTCTTATTCGGGGTTCAGGGAAGTGTATTGGGTCTATACCTTTGTCATTATTTTTTGTGGTGAGGGTATTATTTGAGTGTGAATTTTTCAATTTTACAGTGACTCCTAAATCTCCAGCTTTCAATTCATTAACGGCTTCTCTGATTTTGCCATTTGACACAAAAATCTGGTTAAATCTTTCTACAGTTCGGTTGTTGTGGTTGGTTAATTCATCTCCCGTTTTTAGAGAACCTGAGTAAACCTTGAAATAAGAGACATTTCCAACATTTGGCTCGGTCATTGTTTTATAAATAAAAATGGTGGTATCTCCTTTATCATCACAAACCAGGGTACCGCCATCCTCTAATTCTGCTGCAGGTCGATCAATAGGTGATGGGCAAATGTCATTTATGAAACCCATTATACGTCCACTTCCCATATTTTTGCCGCCCGAAGCGCAAAAAATTGGAAAAATTTGTTGGTTCGCGATGGCTATTGTTAAACCTTTTGTCAAATCTGCCTCATCAAGGGTGCCTTGTTCAAAAAATTTGTCCATAAGACCTTCCTCGTTTTCTGCTGCGGCTTCTACCAGTTTGTTGTGCATTTCCATTGCGCGTGGCATTTCGCTTTCAGGGATGGGTTTTTTCTCTGGTTTACCGCCATTTGCCGGAAACGTATACATAACCATCCTCAATGCGTCAATTATACTGTTAAAATCTTTACCTGGGTTGAGTGGATATTGCACTGGTATCAAATGACTTCCAAATCGGCTGGTAGCCTGCTGAATGCAGTTATCATAATCTGCTTTTTCATGATCAAGCTGATTGACGACAAACATTGCCGGTGTTTTAAATTTTTCTATGTATTCCCAGATGATCTCGGTACCAACTTCAACACCGCTTTTTGCATTCAATACCATGATGGCGGTATCTGCTACTTTTAATGAAGATAAGACCTCCCCAATAAAATCGTCATATCCCGGAGTATCTATTATATTGATTTTGGAATCCTTCCAGCCTGCGTGCATCAGGGTACTGAAAATCGAATTTCCTTTTGATTGTTCGATGGAAGTGTAATCAGAAATTGTGTTTCCGTCCTCTACACTTCCCCGCTTACTGATTCCTTTGGCTTCAAACAACATGTCTTCAGCCAAAGTCGTTTTACCAGATCCGGGATGGCCGAGCAAGACGACATTCCGGATACTTTTTGATTCATAAACCATAACCTTGAGTTTTATATGAATGAATAAAAATCACTCTTGAATGTAGTGGTTATTTAATTTAAAAAAAAGGGGAATGAACTATTTTTTTTTGACTTCTAAATCTGGGAAAATAATAATCTGAAAACTTTTAAAATTTAGATTATTATTTGCCGAGTGAAAATGATAATTGTAAGAATTGACTCGTTTTAATTTTGATTACTGACGACAAAACTAATGTTTACAATAATCATTCAAGGTTTGGGTCATATCGGTATATTTAAGACCCAATGTTTTGGTAATTAGGGTGCCGTCGTACTGCAAGTTTTGCATCATGTGATGGGCCATATCAGTTGGAATGGATATTTTCAAACCGAAAATTCTTTTTAAACTATTTGTCACAGACAATAATTTTACTTTAGTATTGCTGATTGGATTTAGCTTTACCGAAATGTTGAGAAGTGAAGCAATTTGTGAGAAAAAATGAATCCATGTCAAATTACCGGTAGAAAGTATAAATTTCTGCTCATATATTGATTCCCTTATCAAGAGTTCTACCGCTTTGCAGATGTCTTTGTAATGCACGAATCCACTGCTGCCGGTGGGTGCCGATGAAATTCCTTCCTTGACTTTTTCAATAAATATATCCGTATTTTTTGGTTCAATTGTGTGGCCGAGGATGATAGAAGGACATAATATAGCTGCATTTAGACCCTCTTTAACTCCACGCCAAACTTCGAGTTCGCCATACCATTTTGATAAAGCATAATCGGTGAAGAATTGGCTTGGTTCAGGCAAGAATTTTTCATCAATGACCTGTACCTGGGTTGGGACACCAAATGCGGAAGTTGAAGAAATGTGAACAAGTTGCTTGATACCGGTTGCCAATGCGCAGTTGACGATGTTTGCAGTACCTTCAACGTTGATCTTGAATATTTCTGCTTTTTCAGATGGTTGGTACGAGACTTTTCCGGCTGTGTGGACAATAACATCTTGGTTGGCAAATTCGTCTTCAAGACCCAATACATCAAGAATATCCAATTGGAGGTATTTTACAGAAACGATGGGATTTTGGACTTTTGATCGCGATATTCCGGTGAGGTTTGAATAACCTTCAGATTTAAGATGAAGCAGTATTTGGTTTCCCAAAAAACCTGAAGCACCTGTGACCAGTATCCTGCTATTTTTATCGATGGTATTCATTTATGTATTTTTTGGTTCCCTGATAAACCGCTCCTGCAATGTGATCTTTATTACAACCCGTTACACTTTTTAAAACATTTGGTTGATTATTTATGCGCAAAAGTCCCATCAAAGCCATCAACAACCCTTCTTTGAATGAAATGATGGTTTCTGAGGGAACTATAAATTCTGCATCTGGCAAGTGCATTCTGAATCTTTCAACCAAATATTTATTGAAAGCACCACCACCTGTGAGTAGAATTTTTGGATGGTTTATGTAGTTTTGTGCTTCAATTGATTCTTTAAGTTTAACAGCAATAAGTTCAACAGTAGTATGCATTTTATCTGCAGTCGGAATAACAAATTCATTTAAGATAGTGTGGAAGTCCTTTTTAATTTCACTGTTATCAAGTGATTTTGGACCATTTTTTTTGAAGAACTCCCAATTTTGAAGTTTTAACATTAAGTCGTCATTTGTTTTTCCATTTGATGCAATCTGACCTTGATCATCAAAAAGCTTGCCTTCCAATTGGGCAAGATGGTTAAGTGTTTGATTACAAGGGGCTAAATCATAGGCGATGATCTGACCATCAGATTTTAAAAAACTTGCATTCATAATGCCACCCAGATTAACCATAACGTCAAATTCTGGAAATAACAAAAGATCAACTATTGGAGCGAATGGAGCACCTTGTCCTCCAAGAGCAATGTCAGTCGAGCGGAAATCACCAATAACGGGTAATCCGGTTTTTGCTACTATTTCAACCGGGTGACCTATTTGGAGCGAAAAACCTTCTTTCGGATTATGAAATACAGTATGGCCATGGGAACTAATAAAATCTGGATCGAGTTCATTTTTGTCAATAAAATTTTGGGTAAGTTCTCCTAAAATTCTCCCAAAATCATGATCAAGTTTTATCAAAGATTTTGCAGTTAGATTAGTGGCTGTCTTTAAATGTTTTATTAATTCATTATCAAAACCAATAGTCTCTGCGCAGGTTATTTGCCAGGAGTTTATTTGAAAGCTAGGCTCAGAAGTAATTTCAAAAAAGCAATGAACAATGTCAAGCCCATCCAATGAACTTCCAGACATTAGACCTATGATATTATATTGTTTTGGTTTGGTGTTGTTCAATTGGAAGTTTTTAGACTTTCAGTAAATTTAGCAACAGCTCTGATTTCTTTTTCGGTGAGAATTCCTTTAAATGGGCTCATGAGGTTTTTGCCATTTGTAATCTGAATGATTCGTTCTTCTTGTGTAAGAACTGACTTACTAAGGTCTTTTGCACCATTAAAACCTAATTTTCCATCTGAACCGTGACATATCACACAATTTTTTTGAAAAAGTTCTTTACCTGTCTTTTCTTTATGCTTATCTACCGCTGTTTCAGAAGAGCATGCAGACAAAATCAAAATGCAAAGGAGAGATGTAAAATATTTCATCAGAATAAAGAATTTTATCAAAAGACAAAGTTACAAGACTCTTTGTTTAATTTGACAGATAAAAAATTCTGGTTGCACAAAGCAACAAAACTACTGGGCAATGTATCTGTAGAATAATTATTTGTTTATTAAAATCGTTTGATTTACCTTTAGACTTGAAACTAAAATTTAAAAGATGAAATATTTATTTGTATTGATTTTTGCGCTTACAGGATTAACCTTAAATGCACAATCTCAAAATCGATTTATTATAGATGACGATGTTACTATTAAAGTTATGCTTACCAATAATGTTACTGACGCAGAATTGAAAGAACTGAGGGCTTTGCTGTATGATAAAAGAGGTTTTGTTTTAAACTGGTCAAACATTATTCGCGAAAACGGAAAAGTAAAGTCAATGACAATCAGTGTAGATTGTAACGATGGCAGATTTAGGTCAACAGCAAGCGTTGATGATTTTAATGACAAAAAATCAATAGGCTTTTACAGACATTATAGTGATGTTATGCCGGCACCTTTTTGGATAGGCGTAGAAGAAAGGAAATAATACAAGATATTGTAAATTTTAAAGGCTGTCTCATTTATAGTGACAGCCTTTTTATTTTTTTATAAAAACTTTTGAACCATTTAAAGTTTCCAACGTTTTTTATCTTAAATTTGCAAAATATTTAGTATAATTAATGGATATTAGGAAACGAATTATTAAAGAATCTGAAAATTTATTCATTAAATTTGGTATAAAGTGTATCTCAATGGATGACATCTGTCAAAAGATTGGGATTTCAAAAAAGACCCTCTACCAAGTTGTTTCTGATAAGGAAGAACTCGTAAGGGAAGTTATGGTTCATCATTTAGAAGAAGAAAAATCAGTGTTCAACAGCATTACACATGATTCTGAAAACGCTATTGATGAGATGCTAAAAATAACGCAGCACGTTCTCGCTCTTCTTAAAAGAATGAATCCTGCAACTTCATTGGATTTGGAGAAACACTACAGAGAACTATTTATAAATATGAAAGCTGCGCAGTTTGACTTCATATACAATACAATGAAAAAAAATCTGGAAAAGGGAATCAAAGATGGAATCTATCGGGATGACCTAAATACAGATATCATTGCGAAACTGTACATGACCAAAGCAATGAGTATGATAAACGAAGAGTTGTTTCCGGATGACCAATATGACAAAACAACTGTTTTTGTTGAACACATGATTTACCATTTGCGTGGAATTATCTCAGAGAAAGGAAATGAATTTTTTAATAAGTATATACAAACGATACAATGAAACATTATTTAACTATTTTAAGCTTGATTGTCTCAACTGTTTCCATTTTTGGTCAGCAAGGTGAGCAATTTTCATTGGAGCAGGCAATTAATTACGCACTTGCCAACAACAATGAAATCAAGATCAGTCAAAACAACATTAAGGATGCGGACAAACAAATCATTGAGCGAAAATCAATTGGATTGCCAAGATTGTCCGGAAGTATTGCTTACAATCATTTTGCGGTTATTCCAACTACCATTCTTCCGGAGTCTTTTGCCATCGATCCTGCAACCGGTAAGCCAAATCCGGATTTTGACCGAGCAGTAAAATTTGGTGTAAAGAATAATTTAACCGGAACCTTGTCGCTGTCATCACTGGTATTTGATGGAAGTTACCTGGTGGCTTTGCAGGCAGCAAAATATTATCGAACTTATGTCAATGACGAATTTGCCTCAAAACAATACATGGTAAAAAACCAGGTTACTATGGCTTATTTACCTGTATTACTTATTAATCTTGGTTTAGAAACCTTGGAAAAAAATATTTCCAACCTTCAAAAATTATCCAATGAAATTAAAGCTGTTTTTAAGCAAGGTCTTGCCGAACAACTTGATGTTGACAGGGTTGATTTATCACTTTCTAACCTAATCGCGGAGAAAGATAATTTGCTCAGGCAAAAGGAAATTGCCACTAATTATCTAAAATTTGTAATGCATTATCCGGTTGAAAAACCACTTGATATTACAGATAACTTGAGTTCACTTGATGGTTTACCTTCAGATGATATGCTCAATGGCAAGGTGAATTATGATTCAAGACCTGAGTACAAAGTAATTAAAAAGGGACTTGAGTTAAACGAGCTCAATGTAAAAGTGAACAAAGCAGGCTACCTTCCCTCCCTTGCAGCGTTTGCCAACTATCAATATGTATATCAAGGTGACAGGTTATTTACAAATGGAGCAATAGGTGCTCCCACTGCTATTGTCGGCGGACAACTAAATATTCCTATTTTCGATGGGTTTGAAAAAAAAGCTAAAATAGATCGTGCCAAAATCCAAATGATGAATGTGCTTGAGCAGAAGGATATGTTCGAAAGAAGTGTGGATATGGAGGTATCAAATGCCAGAAAATCATACCAAACAGCAAGTGAACGACTTTCAATACAGAAAAAAAATATAGGTCTCGCTGAGAGAATTTATGAAACAACAAAGACCAAATATCAGAATGGATTGGGTTCTAGCCTTGAACTAACTCAGGCTGAACAGAGCCTTTATTCAAGTCAGCAAAACTACAATCAAGCATTATACGAAGTAATTGTAGCAAGAATTAACCTCAATAAAGCATTCGGTAAATAATATAAATAAAATTAACTTATGAAATACTTCATTTATGTTTTGGCGATAATCCTAGCATCTTGCGGTGGAGCCACAAAAAATAAAAATCTGAATAACCTGGACGCGCTTAGAAAAGCACTTGCAGAAAAGGAAACACAGATGTCGACCCTGAAGCAGGAAAT
>JAEUUM010000356.1 GCA_016787375.1 Saprospiraceae bacterium | reverse complement strand
CCTCACCAAACTTTGCTTGCAGTCCGGCAAAACCTTGGTTTACATCTCCTATTTGTCCAACATCTTCTCCAAAGGCAAGCATTTGGTTATTTTCAACAAATTTGAGGTCAAAAAACTCATTCAGAATTTCATAACCATTTTTTACTTGTCCGTTTTCTGAAAATTCAGCCGGCACATGTTTTACTTTTAAAGCTGCCTTTTCTGTTTCGCTATATAGATTCTTGTGATACCATTTTTCAGCTTTACCATATTGCTCGGATATAAAGTTCTCTAAATCGGTATTTTCCTGAAGGTTCATGCTTCTTAAGACAATTTTCATTTGTCGCGCAAGCTTTACCATTTCATGAAATAATGGCTCTTTAAGCTTTTGAAGCTCTGTATTTAAAACGGTTATTTGTTCTGAATTATAGCTGCTGGATATTTCGTTGAAGATTTGACCAAGTTTTGTTACCAATTCCCTGTTTGGAAGCATATAATTTTTCCACGCTCGTTCCCGGGCTTCTTTTGCCTCTTTTTTAGCATTTTCCTGTATAGCGTCTAGTTCTTCACTTGAAGCTAAACCATTGGATAACATCCAATTTCGCATTCTCACGATACAGTCAAATTCCTTTTCCCATTCTAATCGGTCTTTCGATTTATACCTTTCGTGTGATCCTGAGGTTGAATGACCTTGAGGCTGAGTAACTTCTTGAACATGTATCAGTGCAGGTATGTGTGTTTTTCTGGTAATCGAAGTCGCCTTTTCAAAAGTTTCGATCAAAGAAGGGTAATCCCATGCTTTAACATTGTATATATTGAGTCCGTTTCCATTTTCTTCTATTGAAAAACCATCCAAAGCTTTTGAGATGCTCTTTTTGGTAGTTTGATAATCAATGGGTACCGAAATACCATAGCCATCATCCCATACACAAACTACCAATGGAACTTGCATTACACAAGCTGCATTGATTGTCTCCCAAAACACACCTTCAGACGTCGAGGCGTCTCCGATTGTAACAAAACTGATTTCGTCACCATTGTTAGAGTGTACTCCACCGTCAAGCGTTTTATTTAACTCTCTGTATTTTTTTGAAGCAAGCGCGAGACCCAATGCTCTGGCCATTTGTCCGCCGGTAGAAGATATATCGGAAGATACATTATATTTATCTTTTAAATTTAGCCAATTGCCATTGCTATCAACCGTTGGCGTGGCAAAATGGCTGTTCATTTGACGACCTCCGGAAAATGGATCATTTTCAGGGTCAGCATACAATTGGGCATAAAAAGCTTCAAGAGAACACTCATCAATGGCCATCATGAAAGTTTGGTCGCGGTAATACCCTGATCGATAATCACCTTTCCTGAACGCTCTGGCCATGGCAACTTGTGGTAACTCCTTCCCGTCACCAATTATGCCAAACTTTGCTTTACCTGTTAAAACTTCTTTTCTTGCTATTAAGCTGGCTTCACGGCTAACACAACAAGTTTTAAAATCTTGTTTAACAATTTCAATAAAATCTGTTGGATCATTCTTTTTGATACCCAAATCATTGGTTATAGGTTCTTCTTGCATGCTGTATTAATTTCAAGGTCAAAGATAATTAAAAAACTTTAAGCTTACAATTTGGCTTTAATTTGAATCTATTAAAAAGCATTAACGTAAATTTAACTCGACTAAATGTTGATGTTGCTTTTATCTCAACCTAATTGTTTTTATATTTGTATTGTTATTTATTAATTTATTTTAAAAAAATCAAAAAATGAAAAAAATAATCCTCTCAAGCGTGTTCGCTATGTTCGGTTTGGTGCTTTTCGCACAAGTTCCGGCTCAGACGGGTGCACCTGCATCAGAGCCTGCCAAAACTTCTGGCGCTATCATGACATTTGAACAATCAGAAATTGATTACGGAACAATCGACCAAGGTGCTGACCCACTTAGAGTATTCAAATTCAAAAATACTGGTACTGAGCCGTTAATCATCAAATCTGCTAAAGGTAGTTGCGGATGTACTGTACCTTCATACAAAAAAGAACCTGTTATGCCAGGTGAAACTGGTGAAATCGAAGTAAGATATGACACACAAAGAGTTGGTCCTTTTAGCAAGAGAGTTACACTTGAAACCAACGAAGATGTTGGAACAAGAGGTCTTTCTATCAAAGGAGAAGTAAGAAAAACTGTTCCGGACAATCCTGTACCTACAGTAAGTCCTAACGTTCTTCAGGAGAATCACTAATAATCATTCCCTTCAATACAAAAAGCTATCCGAAAATTCGGGTAGCTTTTTTTTTGTGGCTAAGCCATTACTTTTGTTTTTCAATTCATCGTCAATGAAAATATTTATTGAGACAAATAATATTATTCTCAGAGAAATGCTGGTTTCTGATATTGATGGAATATTTGAATTACATTCAGACCCTGAAGTGCACAAATATTTAGGCAACAACATCATAAGCAGCACGTCGGAGGCACTGGAAATCATCAATATGGTGAGACAACAGTATGTAGATAATGGTATAGGCCGCTGGACAGTCATTGACAAAAAAAATGGTAATTTTGTGGGTTGGGCCGGATTAAAACTTGTAAAAGAACTCACCAATAATCACATAAATTACTACGATTTTGGATACAGATTACTGAGAAAATACTGGGGAAATGGAATTGGAACCGAATGTGCTTTTGAATCAATAAAATACGGTTTCAATGTCTTGAACTTAAGTGAGATTTTTGCCGCGGCCCATGAGGACAACACCGCATCTAATAAAATACTAATCAAGTGCGGACTAAAATTAATCGAAGTTTTCGATGTTGTGGGTGTAAGACAAAATTGGTATAGAATAGCAAGTCAGGAATGGCACAAACTTTAACTAAACAACAAATTATTTCCACAACGAATTTTTTCAACAAAACATTTACTTCTTTTCCATATAGGCTGGATCGGATTCAGGGAGAGAGTATGCCTTCTGGCTTTTCCCAAAAACGCTAACATTAACATAACGCTTGGGGTTAAGCCTGAAATCTTGAAGTAATAAATCCAGATTTTTAGAGGTTCTATTGAGATTATTGTATAATTGAGGATCTTTTATCAGCAAACCCATTGTTCCTGTACCCTGATTAATCTCATTTGTAATCTTTCTAAGGTCATTAACTGCCAAATCGGTAGATTTCAATGTTTTTTCAAGTGTATTCATTGTAACCTGCAAATCTTCGTTGGTTTTTGATATATCAGTTTTACTCAGGTTGCTGGAAAATTTTTCTGAATTTGAAAGTATGGAGGATATTTTTTCGTTGTTAGATTTTAGATTTTTGGTAATGTCTTCAAGATTTTTTGCAATTCCAGGAATTGATTGCGAACTCAATGCAATCAGTATCTGAAGATCTCTGGTAGAGGCTTTCAGATTTTCCATAATTACGTTGATATCATTGATAGTTTTTGGAAGACCACCTTTGGCTCTTGGGTCATTGGCTTTATTACTGAGGGTATCATAGATATCAGTTAATCCATATTTCAGTTGATTTAGGTAAGAATCTAATTGATCCTTTCCAACCAGGGCGTCCAATAATCCTGTAGTTACTCCCTGCAAATAATCTCCCTCCACTGCGCAATTGCCTTCAGAGCATGGTGCAGAAAAAAGTAATTCAATTACTTTGCCTCCAACCAAACCACTCGATTTGATGGCGGCAATGGTATTTTTAGGAATTTTAACTCCACCTTTGATATTAAGAACAACAATGATGGTTTTTTGATCTTGGGGTTTTATAAAAATATCTTTAACAGTCCCAACCTGAAAGCCATTTATCAGAACGGATGCCGATTTAGTCAACTGATCG
>JAEUUM010000349.1 GCA_016787375.1 Saprospiraceae bacterium | reverse complement strand
GCAGGTGTATCGTAGAAATATTTGAGGATAGGTTTTTTGTTTTTTAGAAGTCGAAGGCAAGAGTCACACCCAGAGAAATCCTGGTTTTCAGTTTTTATATATTTCAAATCATATTTTTCAGTAGCCGATTTTTCAGGTTGATTTTCAGCGCCTACTGCTACATTTTCGAGATCTTTTCTTTGAAATGCCTTTATCTCTGGATGAACATCATCATTATATCCTTGAATTATCCAGCGATCCATGATTATTGTGGATCGGCTATCAATTGGTATGGTTAGATTTTGTGAATACACAAAACATGGTGTTGAGATGATTAAACACCAAAACAGTATTCTCGGAATTTGTCCGATAAAAAGGATTTTCATTTATGAGTCTTTGATAAACGGTGTAAAGCTACAAATTAACCAACATACTTCTCAGCCCGATGTTTGGCCATGTTGTCTTTCATTTTACGCCATTGTGACCCAAGAAGATGATTCATGCTTTTGTCTACAACAAAATGTCTTGCGATGTTAATAACACCCTTCATCTGTGTCACCACTGAGTCATTTGAGCGAAGCGCCATACTATAACCCCCATCTGTATACTCAATATAGTGCCAGTAACCTGAAGGCATAAAAATTGTTTCGCCCGGGTAAAGCATACATTCATATCCCACTACATTTCTCAGAGCCGGATAGTTTTCATAATCAGGGTTGTTAACATCAATGTAAGAGGCAACGGTATAAGGGTGATGGTAAATTTTGTCTGATTCATCATGGGAGAAGAGCACTATCCTTTTACGACCGTGAAACTGGTTCAGGAAAACATGCGAATAGTCAATGTCGTAGTGAAGTGGTACGGTTGAACCCTGACCACCAAAAAACATAAAAGGAAAACTTTTTACCCACCCGTCCATGATAGTAGGTATTGAAAAATCCTTGATTAGTTCGGGAGCATGTTTGAAAATATTGAATAAAAACATTCTGTAGGTAGTGGGTCCGGATTCTAGAATTTCCAGGAATTCACGGAATGATTTTTTAGTATCAGGCACCATATACTTTTTACCTGGCTTGGATGAATTTTCAGAAAATAAAGGCACCGAGATGTGACCGTATTTTTCTTTTAAATATTCTATATTCCACTTATCTTTTGCAGGCCACTGGTCCATAAAATCAGTGAATATAACTGGTTTTTGTTTTTTGAGGTATTCATTTTTGAAAGATTCCCTGTTTAAACCCGTACGGCGATCAACTGGCATTAATTTCATGATATGGCTTTTTATTAAAAGTATTAACAGAAATGAAATTAACGACTAAATTAAATGTTTTTAATGATTTATCACCCTAATCATACCCATATTAACAAAGCCAAAAACAACAGCATACTCACTAAAAAACCGAACATAAAGACATTGTAAGAAAATACCAGATATCTATTTTTTATATCTAAAATTTTTCCAAGGTGATAAAGCTCTTTTTTAAGATTGATTTTAACCAATTCTGGGTCACTCAATACCAAATCGAGATGATGTTCGTATTGGGTCGAACTCAAAGAAGCGAAATCGGAGTAAGAGGCTAGGTGAGTTAAAATTTCGTATTCGCTGCTTTCTTTGTTGATGTTGCGCCACATTCTGGGTTTTGCTGCAAGTATGGCAAAAATGAGGGAAGTCATTCCGGTAATGATAAACACCACCACCGGAAAAAGCAATGGTGGATTGGTGCTTGGTAAGTTTTGGTAGGTGATGAAAGAGATCATTATGCCCATCATAATTGAGTTTACACTGATCATAATGTGGCTTCGATTGTCAGCCATTCCACTGAGTTCTATATGGTTTCTAAAACCTATTCTAAAAAAATTATATGCAGCCAGATTAACCTTGCGATCTGGTTTTTTGGGTTTGGGACCTGGTTTGGATTCAGGAAGTCTGTAGGTCTTTTGCTTAAAATCTAATAATTTTAAGTTGTATTTCTGGCTGAAATGCTTTATGCCCCATGAAGTGCACAAATGATTTTTCAATAGTTCAGAATAGGTTTTGTTATCCCACTCCTCATCGGTGTATTTGAAGCTATTTTTCTCCTCTGTCTCAATTCTGGACATTTCGAGGGTTTGGTAGTCTGATAGTCCGAATTGTATAACAGTCAAAGCATCACGTAGTATTTCAATCAATAAATGCTCATTCAAATTGGAGGTTTCCTGTAGTTTAAAAAAATCGAGTTGAGGTATCTCAGAAGGCTGAATATCATAAGCCTTAAGGTATTCCTGAAACAAACGATGACTATCTTGTAAATAATTGTCATAACTGAACAATCTGCCAACCGAATAAAACCAAGCTACCAACTCTAGTTTTTCCGCATCTTGCTGGCTTATCTTCAATTCTGAACCAGCATTTTTTACTAATGTTGCTAACTTACAGCAATAGTCAAATCCGTGAAAATAAAGTCTTTTGTCTGGTTGTTCTGCATAAAGACATGCAACATAGTCAGGGGCCTGAGCTAATGCAAGCGAAAAAAGATCTACTAAACCTGATTTTTTATCTTTTGAAGATGCCATATATATTGTAAAACTAATACATCTTCAATTGATTACCAATAAATGAGCAGAAGTTTAAGACCTAGGTTATTTGAATTTTTTGGAATCAATAACCTCAGGACCTTTGTTGCCGTATCTAATATCAATCGGAGCTCCAAGGCTTACCACTTTAACTTCTGTTCGTCTGTTAAATTGATGTTCTTCTTCAGAGCATTCCACACCATCCGAGCATTTATTTCGCAATTGTGCCTCACCCATACCCGAAGCTGTAATACGATTTTCATCAATTCCTTTGGCTACAAGATAGTTTTTAGCTGCGTTTGCACGTTGTGTTGAAAGTTCCTTATTATATTGTTTTTCGCCCCGGCTATCCGTGTGTGAGATAAGCTCAATTTTCATGGTAGGATATTGATCCATTAACTTGTAAAGTGCATCCAACTCTTTGGCAGCTCCTGCTCTTATCAGGGCTTTATTGTAGTCATAATAGATATTCTCGAGGATAATAACACTACCTTCAGATATTTTACCGGATCCCTCAGATTCAGTTTTATTTGCTGATGAATTATCAAATGGCAATAGTTTAACGTCTGCATTCAAAGGTGTCAGATTGCCTTTAGGGTTGGTAAGGTTAACAAGACCTTGAATGTATCCCTCTTTTTCTGCTCTGAATGTGGCAATACAACCTTGAGGAAGACAAATTTCAAACCTGCCATTGCCGTCGCTTTTCATTGGTACTATTTCACCTGTACAAGACTTTGTAATTTTTACATCTGCAAATGGGATTGGTGCATTGGTTTTCTGGTTTGTTACAGTTCCTGAAACGGTAGCGCAATCCTTTAATTTGAGCGCAACTTTGATATTTTGAGTACCTGATTTATTTGTTGTAGCATAAAAATGCTCTTTTAGATTATAGCCACTCTGATTTAGAAAGAAAATATAATTTTGGTTGGGTTCAAGCTTGACATTAATTTGACCATCTTCATTTGAAAAACCTTCGGGTTGTCCAAAATCAAATGTTTTTTTTCTTGATAATTGTATTTGGGTAGTGGTTTTATTATCTTTAACTAGTTCAACATCGTAAAATTCGTCATTGGCAACTGTTCCATCTTTGTCAGCTTTAAGCATATAGAAAGCTGTGGCTGGAAGAATTTTTCCGGTTGCATCGTCTACAACGGTAATGTTCAGGTCAAGATTTTGATTCAGTTTGTTCAATAAGGTTCCACCTTGCACTTCAAATGAATATATATCATCACTTCCACTTCCGCCCGCTCGATTTGAAGCGAAAAATCCCCTTTGCCCGTTGTTGTAAAGAATAAATCCAACATCATCTTTAACCGAATTAATCGGTTCTTCCAACAAAACTGGTTCAAAATTAGTCAGATCAGTTAAGTCTGTAAATAGAACATCTAAGCCACCGGAGCCATTGTGGCCGGAAGATGAAAAGAAAAGAACATCATTTCCATACACAAAGGGAAATAACTCTTTTCCTGTTGTGTTTACTTTGGGGCCAAGATTTTTGGGAGCTGACCATCGGTCACCTATTCTTTCTGCAACATATATGTCCATTCCTCCATAACCTCCTGGTCTGTCAGATGCAAAATAAAGTTTGGTACCATCTGCAGAAAGAGAAGGATGGGCAGTATTGAAATCATCTGAACAGAACGGTAACTCCTGAATGTTTATCCAATCCTCTGTGCCTCTTTGAGCTTGAAATATTTTAAGCACTACACCAGACTTGCTCGAGGATTTGGTGACGCCATTTTGCTGATTGTTGCTTGTAAAATAGATGACATCCTGATTATTGTTGAAGCAAGCTGCTCCCTCATTGTAAGGGCTGTTGATGAATTTTGAAAATCGATCTGAGGGCAACGGATTACCATTTTTATCTATTTCAGAATAATAAAGGTCAAAATATCTTGTTCCTGTTTTGCGATCAATCGGGCCATTCTTTTTCTCTCCAACAAATAGTAAACCGTTGTTGTAAAAACTAGGTGAAGTCTCTAACCCTTTGGTATTGAGGCGACTGGCGTTATTTACAAGAATGGTTTTGTTGCCACGTTCATAAAGCTTAGAAGCAGACTTTGATTTGGAGCTCTCTTGGGCCTGCACACTGAGTGATAAAAAAGAAAGCAAAACGATTATTGAAAAAGGAATCAGTTTTTGAATCATAACTTTGTTTATGTTGCGTTATAACGAAATTAAACACACAAATATTATCAAAATTATACTACCAAGTGTTTATTTAAGAAAATTTTAGGCATATATCGCAATACATTTCAAATGCTAAAATTCAATATTGATTGTACAATCCGGTAAATCTCAATCAAAAGAATCGAGGATTTGCTATGTTTTTGTTTGAAAACTTACCTGTACAATATTGAAGAGCCGCTTCAACGGAACCATTATTGTATTTTCTGATTTTTGAAAGTGTTATATCGTATGCGAGTGCAAACATCAATTTATCTGACAGCTGGATTCCAAAAACCAGGTCAACTGAGTCGCCTGCGCCAGCTGATATTTCACCACCTGCTCGGTAGTTAACCGCAAACAGATATTTTTCAAGTAATTCAAGCCCCATAGACATTTCGATGTCGAAAGGTACATTGTTTACATATTTTAACAGAGCCTGTGGTTGAAATTTTACTTGCTCATTTAAACTGAAAGAATATCCACCCATCATAAAATAATGGGGCTTTTCAGAGGATACAAAATCATCATTGTTCCCAAAATCAATGTTGTTTTGTAACAATCTTGCCGCAGAAACACCAATGTAATACTGGTCAGTAGAATAATAAAGACCTGCTCCAAAATTCGGTAAGTACTTGTTTTGAAGACCAACAGGAATGCTGTTGTCAATGCCCAACCCTTGGGTGGCAGTAAGGCGTTTGTCATTGTAATTTTCTGAATAATACCTTATGCTTCCTTGTAGACCAACACTTAGTTCACCTTTGCCAATCAAGATGTGGTATGCGTAATTCAGATCCGTTGAAAATATTCTTGTTATTCCAATACTCTGGTTTGTAAGTTGAACGCCAATACCCAGCTTTCTTTTCAAAAATGGCAAATTGGCTGATAATATTTGTGTGGTTGGAGCACCTTCCAGACCAATCCATTGACTTCTGTGAAGGGCAGTGAAACATGGAGCATCCGGCACACCTGTATATGCAGGGTTGTATGCCATTTTGTTGTATATAAACAACGAATAATTTGGAA
The DNA here is from genome assembly GCA_016787375.1 of Saprospiraceae bacterium. Lineage (GTDB taxonomy): Bacteria > Bacteroidota > Bacteroidia > Chitinophagales > Saprospiraceae > JAEUUM01. Next base: position 6,726 of record JAEUUM010000349.1, on the reverse strand, counting down.
ACTGTTGAGCGAAAATACCTGTTTGCAGACAGCTCAAAATAAATAATGTATATAAAATTTTCTTCATTGTCCTCTTGTTTACCTTTTGATGATTAAAAATCCGGCGATTGGTTTTGTACCATCTCCCAAATCTAGAATGTAATAGTAAGTCCCGGGTGGAACAGGTTCACCCTGATAAGTTCCTTCCCAATTATTGCTGTAGGGTGATGCATGAAATACCTCATCTCCCCATTGATTAAACATCGACAGTGAATTGTTTGGGTATTCATTGAAAAGTGCAAGACAAGGGACAATAAATGAATCATTGACACCGTCTCCATTAGGGGTAATTATAGATGGTGTCGAACAAGTTACACTGCCTCCAATTGAGAACACAACAACAGCTTCTGTACATTGGTCCGGACATAAAATGCTGCAAAGCGTATATTTCAAAAAGTCCTGACCTATAAAATCCGGGTAAGCTGAATACACAAATTTTCCGTTACCAAGGTTATTTAATTTGCCATGCAGTGGTGTTTGTATAACTTGAAGCGTATAATCTGAGACAATAGAATCATTTAGCAAAACATCGATAAATCTGGCACCTGCAAATGCTACATCGAAAGTATCTGTTATAGCAGTTGAAATGTATTGGTAGTTTATGTTTATGGTGTCTCGTGAGTTTTCACCGCAAACGCCCTCATTTGTTGTCCAAATTAGTTTATTTATTCCATTTTTCAGACCGCAGACACCGGTCATTTGGTTTGAAGGGTCCGTAAAAAATACACCTGGGGACTCTGATGACCAAATTCCAGAGCCAAACAATGGGGCATCTGCAAGAAGTGGTGTTTTTAGACATCCCAAACCACAATCTTGTCTGTCAGTACCCGCAAAAGCTTTGTCATCATATACCTCAACAATTACATCCGCTGCGGCTTTGCCACAGGCTCCATTATCAACTTCCCAATTAAAATAATAGGAATTGTTAGGACTAAGGTTACTAATGACTGTCGAAGAAGATGTTGGCTCTTGTATTATAACACCTGATTGAGCTTGAGCAACAGATTGTGTCCATACTCCGACACCGGAAAGTGCATTGATGATGACTTGTTCGTCTTTACATACCCGTACCAAAGGAAATGCAGATGCAACCACGTTGTCTGAAATATCAATGGTCAAGGTGTCAATACTGTAATTCAAACAGGCCCCGTTATTTAATGACCAAGTAAATTTAAGATTCTGGCCACCGGTGTAGCCAAGCAAACCCGTACAAGTGCTAAACGGAGATAAAATTTGAACAGCCGGTCCACCTATTTGATTCCAAACCCCATATCCGGTATTTACTGCAGTTGCGCATATTTGTATTGGGGAGTCCTCACAGGCTGCAAAATCATTCCCGGTGTTGGCTTTTAAATTTGGAATTGTATCAAGTTGTATTTGAATTGAATTGGAAGGTGCTGATTGGCAACCATTTGTTGTTACAGTTGCATAAAATGATTTTAATCCAGATCCGTATTGAGCGGCGTTGTTCAAAAACAATGAATCGTACAATTGTGGTGTAGCAATTAATTGTCCACTGGAAGTGTAAAAACTGTAACTACTTCCCGGTCCTGCTAATGGTGCTATTGCTTTTAGCAAGCAAGATGATAAGGGGTTGCTGGCGCAAATACTTCCGTTACATTGCTGTTCAATTGTTGGTGAGGAGGGAATAACATTTACCACAGCATTATTTGCAGCAGAATAAAGTGAAGTACAACCATTCAGTGTGATTCTAACCCTGTATTGACCAGAATCGCCGGTTTTAGCGTTTTCAATGATTGGATTCTGAAGATTTGAGAATACTCCTGATGGTCCCACCCACTCATATGTTGCCCCGGGCACCAGATCCGCAAACAGCTTAAGGGTGTCGCCTTCGCACAAGGGAGAATTGACAAAACTTGGCGGTGGAAAAGGAACGGCGTATACTTCAGCAAAAATTTGATTTGAAAGATTAGATAAACAACCGTTTATAAGTACCTGTAGTTGATAAAGTCCGGCATTGTTGACGGTAGCGCTTGGATAAGTTAATGAAGGCACGGTTGTGGTGTCTTTGCCCAAAGGAGTCGTCCAAATATATTTAACATTTCCGCTGTAGGCATTGGATTGTAACTTGACAATCAATGGTTGTCCTTCACATAATTTCACAGGCACAGTCGAGCCGTCTTGGGTTATCAAAGGGGTGGAAGGTGTATTATTAAGTGAAATGTTGATTTTTCCGGGAGACGAAACACAACCTGTTGAGTTATCTGTAACAACCAAAAGGTATTCACCGGAGGCGTTTCCAGCAATGTTTACCAAAGATGCGATGCTGTCAATGCTGAATAATGCACCCGAAGGATTGAACCACTGGTAACCATACTTACCCGTATCAACAGGAAAAACAGAAGGTTCAATGGTACAAGATTCTGTTCCACTAACGCAACCGGGGCAGGAGTGGCTCAATGCAGTTATTTCCGGTCTGTTATTCAAATTGACAAATGTGCTGTCAAAGCCTATGCATCCCTGTGAATTGGTGACTTTGACTTTGTATTTACCTTGCAAAGCCGGCACTTCCGGGTTTTTGCCAAAATATACCGATCCATTTGGTGCGGTCCATTGAAAAATTGCTCCGGATATTGCATCAACGTTTAAAACTACTTTGCTCCCCTTGCAAACTTGAGTTGTGTCAGTTGCATTCAAAGACAATAATGAAACCACAACAGGTTGGGGATTTGAGTTCAATGAACTACAACCTACGCTCAATCCAACTTTCAAACTCCACAAGCCACTGAATTGAGATTTTGCAGGCAATCTAAGAAAGTTTTTTGAGGTGGTATATTGTATCTGACTGTTTAGGTTTGTCCATGTATAATTTAAAGCGTTGTTCCAATCAGTATAAATGGTGATTGAGTCACCTTCACAAACCGGGCTATTCGAGTAAACAGTTGGTTTGAACAACCCGTCCTGATCGATGCTGATGTTGATTGAACCAGATGACTGACAACCTGTTAAGCCGGTAACAGTGAGTGTGTAAACTCCGCTAAATGCTGCGCCTGGTGAGACAAGTTTTGGAGACGGAAGATTGGAGAAGAAATTGTTTGGTCCAACCCATGAATAACTAAAGAAATTTCCTGTTCCGGGAGTGGGGTGTTTGAAAGTAGTGTCAGGTATAAATGTTAAAACACCGCCACAAGTATCAAGAGAGATAGACGGTGTAAGAGGTTCATTTTTGAAAAATACTATTGAATTGCAACTGTCTTTGTTGCCGGAAAAATCTCTTGCTACTATTTTAACAGTCGTTCCGGTTCCGGCCAAACTGCAATCAAAGTTGTTAGGTGTTATTGTAAAACTTTTTATACCACAATTATCAAATTGATTGAGTAATAATTCAGATGCTTGGATGTTGGTCTGAATCAAGCCGGAAGGATTTAACTCAACTATGGTACCTGATTTACAGGTTATTTTTGGTGGTGATTTATCGATTACAGTAGCATTAAAACTGCAACTTCCCACATTTCCTCCTCCGTCAATAACTGTGTAAGTCAGCTTGTTCTTTCCAATTGGCAACTCTGCCATTGAATTTCCTAAATTGAACTTTTGTGTTGAGATGATCACATTATTTGAATCACGTACAATATAGTTTATATCATAAGCCGGATAAACAAGTTCAAAATAAACCATGCTTAGCGGATCTTTACCCTGCGCATCAATGGTGCCACAAGGGTTGATAAAATCGGAATAGAGTATGGTGTTTGTATTCGCCTTGAGTGTGAATCTGATAACCCCATCCAATGACCATTGTGATATCTGGCTTTGTGTTACAGGGAAACTAAAGGTTTGATAACCACTACATTCCAATGGAATGGTACCTTGCCCGGTCTGGCCCATTAAATTGCCATTTTCATCATAGACAAAAAAGAACTCTCCATCCTGTGCGATGTCAGCTTTCAGGTGAACTTTAAGTGTGCCATTTCCAATAGGAGGTTGCCCAAAAAAGTTGGCAATTACATCCTGAGGTACTTTTCCGGCTTGAGGATGATCGATAAAGAAAAGGTTTATTGGAGTTGTTGTAGCCGATGCAATCGAACTGAAACCGCAATTATCATAAATCTGTAGCGGTGCCGGTAAGTCATACAAAATACTACAATCAAAAGGTAATGATTCAATGGTTAGATCTGATGGACAATTAATGCTTGGAGCATCCGCGTCAACGACCTTTAACACGTATGAACAAGAATCAAATTTCCCCGAACAATCTTCAACTCTCACCTTGATGGTGTGGTTACCCAAACTAAAAGTATCGAGATTACCAGCAACGAATTGTTTTAGAGGTTTTTGGTCAATGCTGTAAAACAAATTTGAAGCAACATCAGGTGAGGTGAGATAGTCGTATTTTAAAGATAGTTTGACATTTCCACCTTGGCAAAAATTATTGACTGCATTAACGCCATTCCCATTTGTGCTAAGTGTGAAACCGACATATCCATCGAATGCCCATTGATTAACTTTGGCAGGGGATAAGTTGGTAAAAATTGTTGTAGAGTTTCCACACTGAGAGTTTGTGTGGTTTGTAACGCCTATTTGTGAGCCATCTTCTGCAAATATTCTGAAAAATTCTGTCGGGGCTTCACCATCAACATTATCCAGCTCAATTTGTAGTTGAATGTTTCCGGTGAGGTATGCAGCAGGAACACCTTGTACAGGTAAGCTGAAATTTAAGTTATCAACAGGTGATATCATAATGTCGGCTCCGGAGTGTGTCAAAAACAATGTTTGAGAAACAGAATCTGTGCCATTTATGTTTGAGCAACCATCCGAGAAAAACACAAGATCATTCACACCACTTATAGCCTTACAATCAAAAGGATTATTGGCTAAAACAAAGGTATCAACACAAAAAAGTGACGGTGCCAAATTGTCAACAACTTCTACTTTCTGTGAAGTGGTTGCTACGTGACCGCAATCATCATTGGCTACCCAAAACCTTGTTATTGTGTAATTGTAATGTCCGCAACCTTTAGGGTTGGGGTCCTGATTGTTAATTTGAGTGAAAGTTACATTGACATTCGGATCGCAACCATCGGTGGCCTTAAAGTTCCCCCCAATATTTGGTACACCGGGTACCATGCTGCAATCCACAGTAATGTTTGGCGGCACGCCCATAAATACCGGCACATCATCGTCTGTAACCTGTATGACTTGCTGTCCGGTAACAAAATTTCCACAATCATCCGTCGCAATCCAAGTTCGGGTAATGGAGTATTTATTGTTGATACATGCACCGATAGTTGATAATTCATTGAGCACTATTGAGACCTCCTGGTCACAGTTATCCGTTGCAGAGATCCCAGCACCAATGATGGGCGGATCCGGAATATTGGCACAATTTACTGTGACATTGGCGGGTACACCTACCATTACGGGAGGAATGTTATCTAAAACGGTGATTCTTTGAGAAAGTGTGTCCGCATTGCCACAGTTATCTTTGGCAATCCATAATCTTTGTATCAGGAAACCGCTTTTGCAAGATGCCGAATTATTTATTTCTTTTAAGCTTATTTCAACATTGACGTCGCAATCATCAGTGGCTGAAAAATTACTAAGTGGCGGTGGATTTGGGATGTTCTCACAACTGACAGTGACATCAGCAGGTACAGTGCCACTGAGTACCGGAGCAATTGTATCAATTATTTGAATGGTTTGGGTTTTAACCTGCAAATTGCCACAATCATCTTGTGCACTCCACGTCCTCGTGATGACTGAATTTGGCCCACAAGGACCTGATGTAAGTGTTTGCAGGTAAGTTACTGCCACATTTTGTGTACAGTTGTCATTAGCAGTTATGTTATTGGGAACTGCGGGCAAGGCTGAAACAGTACAATAGAAAACGGTATCCTTTGGTGTGTTGAAAATGGTTGGTTTTACATTATCTATCAGGTAGAATTTTGCCTTTGAAGTTGTTGAGTTTCCACAAGCATCAGATCCCACAAAACTAACTTCAATACTGTCTTTACAACTGTTTGAAGGCAATTGTGGGTTAGCAGGTATGGTTGAAAAGGCAATAGCCAAACTGTCTGTACAGTTGTCATTGAATCTTGCACCACCTCTATTAGCAAGCCAATTAGAAAATGCGACTGCGTTTCCGACTGCCCCATTACAATTGTGGGAAAGGTTTAATGCCGGTTTTACCAAAATTGGTTTGGCATTATCTATGATTGAAAATTTTGCTGTGCCAACCTGGGTGGTATTTCCGCATTTATCTCTTGCAATGAAAGCAACAGACCTGGATGCATTACATTGATTACTGTTAATTGTTACATTGGTAGGTAGATTTTGCTCCGGACCGTTGTCAATTTTAACACTCCAGTCAAGACCAAATGCACCCGTGCATCCATCATTTACTTTTGCGGTGTTATTTGCAAGTGTGTTCACCCAATTTAGAATCTCTGAATTATAGTTGGTTGTTTTGTTGCATGGGAATATGGTGTCTTTTGGGCTTGAAATCAGGATAGGAGCTGTTTTATCTGTAATTCTAAATCTGGCGGGATTTGAACTGGCAAGGTTGCCGCTTGCATCTTTTGCAATAAATGTTACGGTCACGTCAGTTGGAGTACAAAAATCAGTAGGTAATTGTGGTACAGCCGGGATAGTTGTCCATGTAAGTTGGTTTGATAGAGTACAATTATCAACCGCAACTGCTCCTGCCCTGGTGCTAAGCCAGTTGTTGAA